>JAPDPT010000001.1 GCA_034506315.1 candidate division KSB1 bacterium
GCCGGTACCCTTTTCCAGTCGAGCGTGATGCTTCGAGACCCGGAAGGGATCCGGCGAATGCGGGCGGCCGACAGCCTGCTTGCAGAGGGCAGAGAGTTGGAGGCGGCTGCAGAGCTGGAAGCGGTCCTGCGCTTCGACAGCAGCCTGGTCGATGTGCGGCACACACTGGCGCAGATCTACATCTGGAACGAGCAGCTGCCCCAGGCCATCCGTCACTACGAGGCCATCCTGCGGGCGGTGCCTGACGACACAGCCTCGTGGCGCACCCTGTCGGATCTCTATTTCTGGACGAATCGCGAAAGGGACGGGATCTGGGCGCTGGAAAGGCTTGCATCCCTTCGCCCTGAAGATGTAGAGCTTCAGCGTAGATTGGCCCAGCTGTGCAGCTGGAATGGCCTGTACCACGACGCCGTGGAGCACCTGAAGGTGCTGATGAGAAGCAATCCCCGCGATACGGCACTGGTACGGGCCCTGAAGGACAATCTGTTCCTGGCGGGACAACCGAAGCTGGCACTGCAGGTGTACCGCTACCTGCTCGGCCTGGCCCCCGAGAGGTACGACTGGTGGCTGGACTACGCCCGGAATCTGGCCTGGAACGACCAGCTCCGCCAGTCGGTTCAGGCTTACCTTCGTCTGCGACAGGCCGGCGCCCTCTCAGACTCCACCTTTCACGAATTTGTGGACGTGCTGATCTGGGCCGGGGAACAGGGCAAGGCCATCCAGGAGCTGCGCGCATGGCTCACTAATCACCCAGATGACGCCTGGAGCCAGTGGAAGCTGGCGCAACTCCTCGACTGGAACGAGGGGTCGACAACGGAAATGCGCCAGGTCCTCTCTGCTCTCCTTCGGCAGAGGCCGGATTACACCCCGGCGATCAAATTATACCGTCGCGTGAGCGGCCTCCCCGGCCCACAGGCACGCGCGGAGTGGGTGCACGTTACGGATTCCAACAAGCTGGTCAGTCACACCGCGTCGGCCCAGGCAACCCTACCTCTGCAGACCAGGGCACTGGTCTCTGCCAGTAGTGCCTACCGCAACCTTGCTCAGAATTACCCGGACACGTCCGCAGTGGCGTGGGGGAAAAGCGCGTCCGCGGGCATTTGCCTCTTCCCCACCGTAGGGTGGATGTTCGAGGCTCGCGTCTCTGCAGCCCGCTACCAGGATGGATGGACGCCCTTCGGATGGGACGCCCGCTCACTATTCCGGATCGGCCCCCGGTTCTCGTGGGAGGTAGGTTACGCCAGCGGGGAGTGCCTGGAGAGTCCGTTCGCACTCAAGTTGCACCTCTGGGAAAGGTGCTGGACGGCCGCGCTGCAGTACGAGGTTCACCCAGGCCTCAGTCTTACCAGCTGGGCTCGGCGCTCCCGTTTCTCCGACGGGAACGTATACGTGGCCGCCTTCCTGACAGGAGCGTGGACCGTGCGCCCCTTCCGGCCCGGGTTGCGACTGACGAGCCACCTCGGCGCCGAACACTGCCAGCACCAGTACCCAAGGTCCATCCCCTACTGGACACCCGACCGCCTCCAGCATCGCTCGCTGGGGGTGGAAGTAGACCACCTGGTGCGTCGCTGGCTGGGGCTATCAGGCGGCTTGGCCGTGTTCCACAGTTCGGGCTACCCTGTGAGCGTCAATCTCCGGGGATCTGCGACGTTCCATCTGTCCCCCCGACACGTCCTCCTCTTTGAGTATTTCGAGTTCGGCTCCCGGGCCTACCACTCCTCAACAATCTGCTGCCGCTTCAGCGCGGAGTGGTGAAGCCGGCAGCAGATTTCGCCGTCCAGCCCCCCTCCCCTCTCCTGTGCGCAGAGGAGAAAGGGCTTGCATTTGCAGGACCTGGTGGCTAAATTGACGCCGGTTTTGAGCAAGATCGTGCGTCTCCTCCGTTCCCACAGCCAGATGTAGACGTCATTTCCGCACAGCGAGGCAGGTGGCTTGTTCCTCTCCAGCCTGGAAATTCTCGGCTTCAAGTCCTTCGCCCGCAAGACGACCTTCCGCTTTCCACCGGGGATCACCGCCATTGTAGGACCCAATGGCTGCGGCAAGACCAACGTGGTCGACGCCATCCGCTGGGTGCTGGGCGAACAGCGAGCGGGGATTCTGCGCAGCGAGCGGATGGAAAACGTCATCTTCAACGGCTCAGCCTCGGCTCCCCCTCTGGGCATGGCGGAAGTGAGCATCACCCTGCAGAACACCCGCAATATCCTGCCCATTGAATTCAGTGAGGTCAAGGTCACGCGCCGGCTCTTCCGCTCGGGCGAGAGCCAATATCTGCTGAACGACGCGCCCTGCCGCCTGCGGGACATTCAAAATCTGTTCCTCGACACCGGCCTGGCTCCAGATGCCTACTCAGTGATCGAGCTGGCGATGATCGAGGAGATCTTGAACGGACGCGCCGATGAGCGGCGGCGCCTGTTGGAGGAAGCGGCCGGCGTGGGCAAGTACAAAGTGCGGCGGAAGGCCGCCTTCCACAAGCTGGAAGCCACCGAGGCGGATCTGCTGCGCTTGAACGACCTCATCGCTGAGGTGGAGCGCAATGTACGTGGCCTCCAGGTACAGGTCCGCCGTGCCGAGAGGGCACGCGAAATCCGCGACGAGCTGCGCAGCAAGGAAATGCTCCTCAGCGGCATCCGCCTCCACCGTCTGCTCCGCGAGCTTGGTCCCCTCACCGATCGCCTGGAGCAGGTCCGGCAAGAACGGGAGAAGCTTCACACGCGGATTCAGCTGGAAGAGGCGGAGCTGGAGCAGCTGAACCTGGAGCTCGCAGAAGCGGAGAACCGTCTGGCCGAGGCCCAGCACAAGGCAAACGAACGGGCGGCTCACGCCCGCTCTCTGGAAAAGCATCTGCTGGTCCTGCGCGAACGGGCACGCTCTACAGAGGACTCCCTGACCCGTCTGAACCGGGAGCTGACGGAGCTGGAAATCCGCGCTCAGCGCATCTCCCAGGAGAAACAGGCGGCGCAACAACGGCTATCCCAGGCGGAAAAGAGGGCCGCCGAGATCGAGCAGAAACTGGAGCGGGCGGAGAAGGAGAGGCGCCGGGCCCTGGAGGTCCGCGACGCCGCCAAAGCAGCCCTCGCACAGGCCCAAGCCCAGGTGCAAGAGGCCGAGAAACAATGGACCCGGCTGGAGATCGAGAGAGGCAAGCTGACAGCGCAGCTGGAAGCCCTGCAGCGCGAACGCGATCAGCGTCAGCAGTCCCTGGCCCGACTGGAGCGCGAGCTGGAAGAGGCATCGGGCCGCCTCGCCCCCCTGAGCCAGCAACTCCAGGAAACTGAGAATACGCATCGCCACCTCCAACGTGAGGTCCAGCAGCTGCGCGGCCGTGTTGAGGGTGCCCAGAGCGCCCTGGCCCGCCTCCGCGATACGGAACTGAATCTGGCCACGGAGCTGGAGCGAAAGAAGGAGCAGCTGGCCTCGCTGGAACGCCTACTCGCCACCCAGGAGGACCGACCGGACGCGCTGCGGTACCTGCTCGCCTCCGAGCTCCTCCAGGGCCGGGTCGTGGGGCCGTTGACGGACCAGCTGGGGGTTCCTGAGGACCTGGCCCGAGCCATCGCCGCCGCTCTGGGCCCCGCGCTTCACGGACTGGTGGTGCGGGATCTGGAAAGCGCCCTCGAGGCAGCCAGAGAGCTCGCGGAGGCGAAAGTCGGGACTGCTGCTCTTGTCGCCCTCGGCAAAACGCCTGCACGCGACCCCTTGCCCTTCCTTCAAGGCGAAGGGGTTCTGGGGTGGGCCAATGAGCTGGTCCGTTGCCCGGACGAGCTGCGTGGCGCGGTGGACGCGCTGCTCGGCAACGTTCTCGTCGTTGAGGACGAGGAAGTAGCCTCGCGTCTTTTGGCCTCCTTCCCGAGGGCCGGCTTCGGAATCGTCACCCGCGGCGGCACGATGGTTCGAGACCAGGTACTGGTCCAGGGGGGACAGCTGGTCTCCGACCCCGCAGCGCTCTTTGACCGGCAAGCGCGTTACAAGGAGCTCCAGCGGGAAGTGCAAGCCCTCCTCGCGGAGTACGAGGCCGTCAAAGGCGAGCGGCAGAGGCGTGAGACGGAAACGGAGAGATTCCGTAGCGCTCACGCCGAGGCAGAGAAGCAACTGGCGGATACGGACCGCCTCCTTCACCGACTGCGCCTGCAGGCGGAGGAGGAAGGACGTAGGGTACAGGAGCTCGACCTCAACCTGCGGGAAAGCAGTCGGATCTTGGAGGAGCTCCACCGCCAGATTGCCCAGGTTGAATCGCGTTTGGCAGAGGTGGGGAGCGAGCGTGCGTCCCTCGAGGCTCTGCTACAGGACAGGCGAGCCCAGTATCAGCAGCTACAGGCGCAGCTCAACGCGCGGGAGAAAGAGCTGGAGATCTGCGAGGGCTCGTACCAGCAGGTCCGGCTGGAGAAGATTCGCGCCACCACAGAGCTTGAGGGTCTGAAGACGCAGCTGGAACGCCTGGACAGGGAGCGGGCTGAGGTCCAGGAGATCTCGCGCAGGCGTCAGGCGGAGGCGGCCGAGCTACAGAAGCGGAAGGAGGACACGCAGTCCGCCATCCAGGCGGCGGAACAGGACCTGAGCGCGGTGCTCGAGAAGAAAGAGGCTGCCGATCGCAAGGTGGAGGTGGCGCAACGGGCGCACACCGAGCGCCGAAACCGCATCGCCCAGCGCCAGGACCTGCTCCGGCACCTCAAGGAGGATCAGGATCGTCTGGCGGAGGAAGCCCATCAGCTGGAGCTGCGGATCGCAGAGCTTCGGATGCGTGTGGAGAACCTGCGCAGCCGGACCTCCGAGACCTGGCACGTAGAACTCGAGCCCGTCGATCGGGACGACGTAAGCGAGGAGGATCTGGAACGCGAGGTCGTGGAGCTGCGGGAGAAACTGGAACGCATCGGCCCTGTCAACGCTCTTGCGCTGGAGGAGTACACCCAGGAGAAGAACCGGCTCGACTTCCTCACCCGTCAGAGGGATGACCTCCTGCAAGCCAAAGCGAATCTCGTCGAGACCATCCGGCAGATCAACCACACGGCGCGGGAGCGTTTCCTCGAGACCTTCGAGACTGTGCGGAAGAACTTCAGCATGGTGTTCCAGAACTTCTTCGGCGGGGGCGAGGCGGATTTGCGGCTCACCGACCCGGGCGATCCTCTGGAGTCTGAGATCGAGATCCTGGCTCGGCCCCGCGGCAAGAAGATCGAAACGCTCTCCCTCCTCAGCGGGGGTGAGAAGGCCCTGACCGCTCTTTCCTTCCTGCTGGCGATCTATCTGGTGAAGCCGAGTCCCTTCTGCATCCTCGATGAGGTCGACGCCCCTCTGGACGATCAGAACGTCGAAAACTTCGTCAACGCTCTGCGTAAGTTCGCCCAAACGACCCAGTTCATCGTGGTGACGCACAACAAGCTGACGATGAAAGCAGCCGACGCCCTCTACGGGGTCACCATGCAGCGCGACGGCATCTCCAAGGTGGTCTCGGTCCGATTTGAGGAAGAGCTGGTCGAGAGCGCGGCCTGAAGATCCGGGCTTCCCGCCCGAAACATAGCTTCGGGAGGTGGATGGAACGTGCGTCGCTTACTCTTGATGGCGCTGGGGATGTGGGTCTGGGCTTCCTCCCTGGCGCAACAGCCGCAGGCTCCGGCCGGGGAGCGCCGGCTGGTGCCCTTCGACGTGGATTTCGCTCGCTTCCGCGGTGCCGGCGAGCGAATCTATCTCGAATCCTACCTCTGGGTCAGCCGCGCGAAGCTGCATTACGTGCCCACCGAGGAAGGTCGCTACAGCGGGGGCTTTACCGTGGATATCAAGGCTATCCAGGGCGACACGGTGGCACGCGAAGTCCGATGGGAGCGCTTGGACCTCATCGATAGCCTGGGACAGGCACGAGAGGAGATCCGCATCCCAAGCGTTGTCCCGCTCCAGTTGGAGCCTGGCGATTACCGGCTGCTGGTCACCGTGAGGGACCGCACCGACACGCTGGCTCAGGGACAATGGCTGTCCAACCGCGTACATCTGGAGTCGTTCCCCGGCGATAGCCTGGCCCTCAGCGATATTCAGTTCGCCACCGCGATCCGCTCGGCTGACTTTGAGAGCGAATTCGTGAAGAATGGCCTCTTCGTCCAGCCCAATCCGACGGCCGTCTTCGGCACGGGGCTCGAGGTAATGTACTTCTACACGGAGGTCTACAATCTGGACACGCGCCCCGGCGCCGACTCCACCTACACCGTCCGCTACCGCATCCTGGATGCCGACGGCAATCAGATCCGCAGCTATCCGCCTCGGACCAAGGTCAAGCGGGCCTCCTCCGTCGCGGAGATCGGTGGCCTGAACGTCATCTCCCTAAAGAGCGGCCCGTACTACCTCTTTGTGGACGTGACGGACAACGCCACCGGTTCGCAAGCCTCTACCTTTAAGAAGTTCTACGTATTCCGCACGGGGGACTACACCGAGGAGCAATTGGCCGAGGCGAGGCAACGGGCGGAACAGCAGGAAAGCGGAGGCGGCTCGCCCGGTACCGACGCCCAGCGTTACGACGTGATGCCCGAAAAGGAGCTCGACAAGGAATTCGACTACGCTCGCTACATCGCCACCGAGGAGGAGAAGAAGGTCTGGAAGGGCCTCAACCTGGAGGGCAAGCGCCGCTTTCTGAAAGAGTTCTGGGCCAAGCGGGACCAGACCCCCGGGACCCCCGCGAACGAGTTCAAACGCGACTACCTGCAGCTGGTCGAGATGGCCAACCGCAACTTCGGCGGGTTCCGGGAAGGCTACAAGACTGATCGCGGCCGTGTCCTCCTCACCTACGGGAAGCCCGACGAGATCGAGCGCTATCCCTTCTCCATGGACCGACGAGCCTACGAGGTCTGGCACTATTACTCGCTCCAGGGCGGCGTGCTCTTCGTGTTCGTAGACAAGCGCGAGATGGGCACCTACGAGCTCGTCCACTCCACCGCACGCGGCGAGATCTACGATCCAGAATGGGAACGCTGGCTGGATCCGAACCGATAGTCCCGCCCAATCCCCCGAAGTCCAACTCACGCGCCCGCCCGGCAGTTGCCGCGCGGGCGTCTTCTTTTCCCCAGGCCCAGCGGACCGAGAGCTTCTCTTTTCTCTTTGGGCCTGAGCCCTGTACGTGAGCCCCTTGCAGAGCAAGTGCTCTCCTCCATCGGAAGCTCGTGCGTGCCGAGCACAGCGGTGGCTCCGGCCCTCCTCAACCGGAACGCGTCCCCGGGACAGGGATCGAACCGTTCAGCTTCCAACGCTTCCCAGCCCCACCGGCAGGAATTTCCCACTTCCCGTCGCAGAGGAAGCCATTCGCGAGGAGAGCATCTCCGAACGACGTCGCTGTGCACGCCGGGCGCACACAGGGAGAAGCCCGCCGGTTCCGCCCCGGCACAGGCCTTGCTCTTGCCCTGCTCCGCGGCTGCACTCAGATCTCCTTGGGGCTTCCCAAGGCTCGGACTGGGAGGGACAAGATCGCGCCCGTCTTGCCGATAATCATCAATGTGACATGTGGCAAGCAGAGATCCTGGACGATGGACGCACGGACAAGGGGTGTGAGGTGAGGTAATGGCCAGTGCGCGCTGGTACACGAGCTCTCAGGTGGCCGCGACGTTGGAGATCAGCCTTCGGCAGCTCTACTACTGGGAATTGAAGGGGATTGTCCGACCCAAGACGGTGACCGTCGGCGCCCGCGAATTCAAGAGGTACTCCCAGCACGACGTCGAGAAGCTCCGCCGGATCAAGCAATATCTGGACGAAGGCTACACCCTGACCGCTGCGGTGCGAAAGGCCCTGGCAGAGGGTTCCCAGAACTAAGCCTGGAGCCTATCTGACTTGCGCACCTTGGCTGGTATCGATGACCTGGCGGAGGTTGGAATGGCGCAGATCCTGGTGGCTTTTCTGCTCGGTACGATCGTGGGCAGTTTCCTGAACGTCTGTATCTACCGCATCCCGCGGGGGATCTCGCTCCTGCGGCCGCGATCTTTCTGTCCGGCGTGCAAGGCGCCGATCGCCCCCTGGGAAAACGTGCCGGTCCTTGCCTACCTGTACCTGCGCGGACGATGCCGCCATTGCGGCCATGCTATCCCGGTCCGTTACCCTCTGGTTGAGGTGGCCACGGGGCTTCTGTTCGTAGCCGTCTTGGTTCGCTTCGGCCTCACCCTGGATGCCTTTCGCTACGCCCTTCTGGGGTGCGTGCTGCTTGTTTTGGCCTTCGTAGACCTGGAGCACCAGGTCCTTCCGGACGTGCTCACGCTTCCGGCCCTTGCGGCCGGTGTCGGAACGGCCTTCCTGCTGGGTTGGGGGCAGGGTCTTCGCGCGCTCCTCGGAGCAGGATCGGGAGTGCTGGTGGCCGTGGCAATCGCGGCGTTGGGTCGCGTGCTGTTTCGCCAGGAAAGCTTTGGCGGAGGCGATCTGAAGTTGATGGCCTGCATCGGCGCGTACACGGGCTGGGCCGCGCTTCTCGGCATTGTGTTCCTCGCTTTCGTCCTGGCCCTGCCGATTATCCTGGTCGGGCTCGCTGCCAACAGGTTGAATCTCGGATCGCGGATCCCGTTCGGGCCCTTCCTGGCTACGGCCACAATGGTCGTGCTTTTCGCAGGCCACCGCCTATGGGAATGGTACCGTGGATGCCTATGAATCACGCTCGGGGACCCGGAGCTGGATACGGCGTGCGTCACGGGCTCGTCCTTCCGGGAACTGGGTTTCGGCCTCTTTGCTTCGGGGCGATTGACGAATGACGGACGGAAATAGACCAGGGACTTCGGGGATGCCGGAGACGGCAGTGGATCGTGCTGGCGACTCCCGGGCCGACGGGGAGATCCTATCGTGGGTGGCGCAGGCCCTTCGGAGCCTCGTGAAGACGGACCTCTGCGTAGCCTACGCTTCAGCAAGAGGTCGTACGGTACACGTTCTCACCCCCCGGATCCTCGGCCGCGGGGACCTGCAGCAGGTCCTGAGCGCCCTCGCCTCGCTTGAGGCCATCCAGCCAGGCCAATGGGAAACGGTCCTGGTCAATCATCGGGAACCAACGGACCTGCCGGAAGCGGTTCACCCCTCTCTCAGACGAGTGATGCCCATTCCGCTGTCCGTCGCGGGGCGCAAGATCGGCGCCCTGGTGGTGGCGACATGGGACGAGCTCCCGGGGCCGCGGAGTTTTAGCGCGCTCCGACGGATCGCAACGGAGGTCGGTACGGCCCTCCAGTCCCTGTGGGCTGCCGTCGCCAAGGAGAGGGATAAGCTCGAGGCCGTTCTCCACAACCTCATCGATGGCGTCCTGCTGGTGGACCGCCGCGGGGAGATCCTGTGTGCCAATCAGGTGGGCGTGCGGCTGGCCGGTCTGCGCCGCCGAGGAGCCACGTGGTCTTTCCCCGACGGGGATTCCTCCGTACCCATCAGGGCCTACTTACAGGAGGCGCAGGAGGCCCAGCTGTGGGAATTCAATCGCATCTGGCGCTCGGAGGAGACTCCTCGCTTGGTGCTGGGGATAAAGGGGCGGCGGATCCGCGACGCCGAAAATCGCGACTGGGGCTGGCTCCTCCAGATTCGAGACATCACGCAGAGCTGGCAGGCCGAGCGGTTCCGCAATGACGTCCTGAGCATCGCGGCGCACGAAATCCACACCCCCCTGACTTCGATGAACGACGCGGTGTCTCTGCTTCTGGAGGACAAGCTGGGGTCCCTCAATGCGAAGCAGCGCCACCTCCTCGAACTGCTGCAGCACGACATCCGCCGGCTCAGCGGGCTTGTCGAACAACTTCTGGATGTAGGGCGATACGACTCCTCGGCCTATCCGGTGGAGCGTCGCCATAAGGTGGACGTCGTCCGGACCCTCCAGAGCGCCGTAGACCATATCCAGCACCGTGCCTGCCGCAAAGGGCTTAGCCTGGTGACCGTCCTTTCGGAGGATATCCCTCCGGTCCTCGGTGACCGGGACAAGCTGCTCCAGGTGGTGCAGAACCTGCTGGACAATGCCGTCAAGTTCACGCCGCTCGGGGGATTGGTGGAAGTCGGTGCCCGACAGGAGGGCGCGGAGGTGTTGGTGTGGGTCCGCGACACGGGGATCGGCATCGCAGAGGAGTACCACGAGTGGATCTTCGAGAAATTCGCCCGCCTTCACCGCGACCCTGACGAGGAGGAAGACGAGGCGAAAGGCTATGGTCTCGGGCTGAGCATCGCCAAGAGCATCGTCGAGTCCTGGGGTGGGAGAATCTGGGTCGAAAGCCGCGTGGGTGAGGGCAGCACCTTTCGCTTCACCATCCCCCTTGCGAGGCAGACAGGGTCTGCCCTTGCTGCCTCATCCGGCGATGCGGAAGGCGCGGGCCAGGGGGAGTAGAGGGATGCGGGGCGGGGCCTCAGAGCGATCCCTGGCCGTTGGAACGGCCAGAAGGCGGGTGGAGCGGGATACCGAAGGGCGACCGTTCCGAGGCGGCAGGCATTCCTGCGGAGCTCTTGCGCCAGGATCGCCCTGGGGTCGGCAAATGGCGACGGCATTCATCATCGACGCTGCGTAAACGGACGGGCTCACTCGAATGCGAAAGCGGATTCTGGTGATCGAGGATTATCCGCACATCGTCGAGGTGCTGAAAATGAGGCTCGAAGCCGCGGGGTACGAGGTTCTTGTGGCCTACGACGGCTACCGAGGACTTCAGATGGCGCAAAGTGAGCGTCCCGATCTGATCATCCTGGACATCATGCTTCCCAAGATGGACGGCTACAAGGTATGCCGCTTCCTCAAACTGAACGAGCGGTACCGGTCGATCCCGTTGTTTGTCCTCACATCGAGGACGAGCAAGGCCGATCAGGAGCTGAGCAAGCGGGTGGGGGCCGACGAGTACTTTCCGAAGCCTTACGATCCCGCCCAGCTCATGGCGAAGATTCGGGAATATCTGGAGCGGGCGAGCGCTGGCGGGAAGTCCGCCAGCCGGAATCAGGGAGGTTAAGTCGAGGTCGCTCCAATCATCGCAGATCCGAGGTCATCCTGATGGCTGGTCTTGAGAACGCCGAACGCCTCAGTCGCATCATTCAGCGCATACGGAGCTTGCCGACCCTTCCCGCGGTGTACGCGAAGGTGCACGAGGCCATGCGGGCGCCGGAATCCTCGGCGAGCCAGATTGCCCGCCTGATCGAGGCCGATCAGGCGCTCGCCTCGAAAGTCCTACGCCTGGTCAACTCCAGCTATTTCGGTCTTCCTCGCAAGATCACGTCGCTCAGGCAAGCCATTGTCCTCTTAGGCTTCAACGCCGTACGGAATGCGCTCCTCGCCCTCTCGGTGGTCCAGGCTTTCGGCAAGGACTCGCGAGGGGACTTCGATCGCGTGGAGTTCTGGAAACATGCGTTGGGCACCGGGGCGACCGCCCGCTTCCTCAGCGAAACCTGGAAGATCGGCAGCGAGGAGGAAGCCTATGTGGCGGGCATCCTCCACGACATCGGCAAGATCCTCTTGGACCAGTTTCTCCACGCCGAATTCATGCAGTGCCTGGCCATCAGCCAGATGGAAGGCATCTCTTTGTTCGATGCAGAGCGTCGCGTTCTGGGGGTGACCCACTGCGACGTGGGCGAATACCTTGGCGAACAATGGGGCCTGCCGCCGAAGCTGATCGAGGGCATCGCCTTGCACCACCGGCCCAAGATCCTGCGCAGCGACCCAAAGCTGGTGGCTCTGGTGAACCTGGCGGACACGCTCACCCGTCAGATGGCCATCGGACACAGCGGCAACTTCGGCCCCACGGATTTCGCCCCTCAGTGCCTGGAGGAGCTTGGGATTAGCGAAGAGAACGTCCTTGCCCTGATCCCCGTCCTCCGCACGTACTTCGACACCCAGGAGGAGATGTTCGAACTCTTCACGTAGGATGAGTCGGCCGTGACCGATTACGTCCTGAAAACCTCCTCGCAGCGGCTCCTCGACGCTCTCGTCGAACGGGGGCTACTGACCGCAAAACAGGCTGAGAACGTCTTGTCGGAACAGCGCGCCTCCGGGGAGCCCCTGTACAAGGTCCTCGAGCGAATGGGTTACGTGGCTCCCGAGGCGGTCCTCCGGACAACTGCCGAGATCTTAGAGGTCCCCTTCGTCAGCCTCGCCGACTACAACGTCGACCCGGAGGCTTTGCAGAGTCTTTCGCCCGAGCTGGCGCACGAGCTGAAGGTCCTTCCTCTGTTCCGCATCGGGGATGTGCTCACCGTGGCGATGACCGATCCCGGCGATATCGCCGTAATCGACCGCATCCACGCCCATACGGGCCTGGAGGTGGAACCGGCCATTGCCACCGAAGAGGACATCCTGAACGCCATCGAAACCTACTACGGGATCCCCAAGGCCTTCGATAGCAGCCTGGACAAGGTCCTGCAGGAGATCGTCCGCGAGCAGCCAGAGGAGCAGCCCTCGGCCACCGAGGAGCTCAAAGCCAAGGCGGAGGAAGCGCCGGTCATCAAGCTGGTGAACCTGATCATTGCGCAGGCCATTCGGGATCGGGCCAGTGACATTCACATCGAGCCGGAGGAGCGCCACCTGCGGGTGCGCTACCGTATCGATGGCATTCTGCACGAGGCCTTTCAGCCCCCCAAGCACCTGCAGGCCGCTATCACCTCGCGCATCAAGATCCTGGCCCAGATGGACATCGCCGAGACGCGCGTGCCTCAGGACGGGCGTTTCCAGGTCCGGATCGACAATCGGGAGGTCGACATCCGCGTCTCGACCCTGCCCACGGTGCACGGCGAGAATGTCGTGCTGCGCATCCTGGACAAGTCGAACCTGTTCCTGGGCCTGGACGACCTGGGCTTCTTGCCCGACACCCTGGCCAAAGTCAAGCAGATGCTGGAATCCGCCTACGGGATCATTCTGGTCACCGGACCCACGGGAAGCGGCAAGACAACCACGCTGTACTCGGCCCTGCAATCCATCAATTCCATCGAGAAGAACATCATCACCATCGAAGACCCGGTGGAGTACCGACTCCCCCTCATCCGTCAGGCGCAGGTCAATCCCAAGACCGGGCTCACATTTGCGGCCGGCCTCCGCTCCATTCTGCGTCAGGACCCGGATGTGGTGATGGTGGGAGAGATTCGGGACTCCGAAACGGCCTCTATCGCTGTCCAGGCGGCCCTCACCGGGCACCTTGTTCTCTCCACCTTGCACACGAACGACGCGCCCGGAGCCATTACAAGGCTCACGGAAATGGGGGTGGAGCCCTTCCTGACCGCCTCCGCCACCCTTGGGGTCATTGCGCAGCGCCTGGTGCGGAAGATCTGCCCCCATTGCCGGGTGGCCTACCAGCCCAGCCGGGCCGTGCTCGAGGGGTTGGGGATCAAGGCGGGCCAGCGGCCCATCACCCTCTACCGCGGCGAAGGTTGTCAGCATTGCAAGCGCACAGGGTACAAGGGGCGCATCGGCATCCATGAGGTCATGGTGATGAACGACGAGCTGCGGGAACTGGTGCTCAAGCGCGTGTCTTCGGACGTGCTGCGCAAAGCCGCCATCCGCAACAAGATGCGCACCCTGCGGCAGGATGGCCTGATTAAAGCCCTACGAGGGATCACCACCGTGGAGGAGGTCGTGCGGGTCACCAATCTCGAGTAATCGAAAGGACGGCCGATAAGGAAGCTGGGAAGGGATCTGAGTGTGGAAGAGAGGGGCAAGGGTAAGATAGGGAGAGGTGAACACACCATGCCCAAAGTGCTGATTGCGGAGGACCATCCCGAAACGCAGCTTGCGCTGAGCATCCGGCTCCGGAGCGCGGGCTACGAGGTCTTAACCGCCGACGACGGCGACACCGCATTGCGTCTTGCGCGGCAATTGAATCCCGACCTGATCATCCTCGATGTCATGCTGCCCAAAATGGACGGCTTTCACGTGTGCCGTCTTCTCAAATACGACGACCGCTACGCCCACATCCCGATCGTGATGCTCACCGGAAGGGCCACCCCCAAAGACCGCGACCTGGGACTGAGCGTGGGCGCGGACGTCTACCTGGTCAAACCCATTGATCACCGGAAGCTGCTGGCGGTGATCGACGGCTTACTCAAGGCGCGGCAAGGGGCGTAGCAAAATGCCCAAAGCTCAGCTTGTCGATCGCCAGGACTCGTCTGCGGACGCGTGAGAAGCGGGAGGGATTGAATTGGCCAAGAAGAACGTCCTACTCGGGGATTTTCTGGTCGAACAGGGACTGATCACCGAGGAGCAGCTCCGGAAGGCGCTTGCCTACCAGCAGAAGGCGGGCAAGCTCCTGGGACGCTCCCTCATCGAGCTTGGCTTCATTGGGGAGGAAGAGCTCATCAAAGCCCTGAGCGAGCAGCTGGGGGTCCAGTACGTCTCGCTCAAGAACTACCGCATTGATCCTGAGGTGGTCAAACTGGTGCCGGAGGAGCTGGCCCGGAACTACCGCCTCATCCCCCTTTTCGCGATCGAGAAGACGCTCACGGTGGCCATGGCCAATCCCCTCGATGTGGTGGCGATCGATGCCCTCAGTCGCACCACCGGGATGAAGGTGGAACCCGTCGTGTGCTCGGAGGAGGAGATTGCCGAAGCCATTGAGCACTACTACGGGGGAAATCGCATCCGCAGCGCGTTGCGGGATCTTCAACTGCCCCTTGGCAAGGAGGAAGAGCTCGAGCAGGTGGACGAACAAACCCTGCGCCGGGAGGCCGAGGAGGGACCCATTATCAAGCTGGTCAACCTCATCCTGGAGCAGGCGGTGCAAGACGGCGCCAGCGACATCCACGTGGAACCGCTGGAGGACCGCGTGCGCATTCGCTACCGCATCGACGGGGTGCTGCACGAGGTCCACAGCGCGCCGAAGGCGGTCCAGCTGGCGCTGACCTCGCGCCTCAAGATCCTTTCGGACCTCAACATTGCCGAGCGGCGAGTCCCACAGGACGGACGCTTCCGCCTCCACCTCCAGAACCGCGAGATCGACTTCCGGGTGTCGACCCTTCCGACCGCCTTTGGCGAGAAGGTCGTGCTCCGCATCCTCGATAAGAAGAAGACGATCCGCCTGCACGAACTGGGACTGGACGAGCGGGAGCTGGCCATCCTTCGCTCGCTTCTCAAGCGCCCCCACGGGATGATCCTGGTCACCGGACCCACAGGGAGCGGGAAAACTACCACCCTCTACGCGGCTCTGATGGAACTCGATCGGAACAGCAAAAACATCGTGACCCTCGAGGACCCGATCGAGTATCAGCTGGAGGGGGTCAGCCAATCGCAGGTCAATCCCAAGATCGGGCTCACCTTTGCGGCGGGCCTGCGCAGCATCCTGCGTCAGGACCCGGACATCGTGATGGTCGGCGAGATTCGCGATCTCGAGACCGCTCAGATCAGTGTACAAGCGGCCCTTACAGGCCACCTCCTGCTCTCCACCCTGCACACGAACGACGCCGCCGGGGCTGTCACCCGGCTGATCGACATGGGGGTGGAACCCTACTTGATCGCCTCTTCGGTCCAGGGAGTGGTGGCCCAGCGGCTCTTGCGGCGTGTCTGCCCGAACTGCGCGGAACCGTGGAAGCCCCCGGCTGAGCTCTTGGAGAGTTTACAGGTGTCGCTGGACCCAGATGTGCAATTCGTGCGCGGCAAGGGCTGCATCGGCTGCAAGCAATTGGGCTACAAAGGCCGAATCGCCATTTACGAGATCCTGGTCATGGACGACGAGCTGCGGGAGCTGGTGCTGCGGCGCGCTCCGTCCACCGAGATCCGCAATCTGGCCATCCGTAAGGGGATGCGGACGCTCCGCGAAGCAGGTCTCCGCAAAGCCGCCGAGGGGATCACAACCCTCGATGAGGTCTTCCGGGTAACTCAGCTGGACTAAGGGACGGGAACGCGTGCACACCAGGGGAGCCACACGGGGATCGGGACCATGGCACATCCGCAGGTTGTGATCCCCGCGGAGAGGCAGCCGCGGGGGCAGATCCTCCTGGTGGACGACGAGAGCGAGTTCACATCCCTGGCACAGGACATCCTTCAGGCCCGGGGATGGGAAGTGGTGTGTGCCCGTTCGGGGTTCGAGGCCCTGCAGCTGGCCTCTCTTCAGTCGTTCGACGCCGTCCTGTTGGACCTCCGCATGCCTCTGCTCAGCGGCCAGGAGGTGCTCGACCGAATCCGCCGGCTCGATCCGACCGTGCCCGTTATTATCATCACCGGTGCGGGAGATACTCCTATAGCCGTCCAATGTATGCGCCAGGGGGCTTTCGACTACTTCGAAAAGCCCGTCGATTGGGACAGGCTGCAGAGGTGCTTAGAGAACGCCTGTCGCGCCCGTTTGCTGGAAGTCCAGGTGGAGGACCTACGCAAGACCCTCCTGCAGCGTTACGGCTTTGACTGGCTCATCGGCCGGTCCAAGAAGATCCAGGAAGTGTTCGAAGCGATTCAGAGGGTCTGCGAGACGGACGTGACCGTGCTGGTACAGGGCGAGAGCGGTACGGGAAAGGAGCTGGTGGCCCGAGCCATTCACTTCAACAGCCCACGTCGCGCCAAGCCCTTTGTGGCGGTCAACTGCGCTGCCATCCCCGAAACGCTACTCGAGAGCGAGCTTTTTGGGCACGAGCGAGGGTCCTTTACGGGCGCGGTAGGCCGGCGCATCGGACGCTTTGAGCAGGCCAACGGGGGAACCCTGTTCCTCGACGAGATCGGCGAGATGACGCCGGCCACCCAGGTCAAGATCCTGCGCGTGTTGCAGGAGCGCCGCTTCGAACGACTTGGGGGCACGCGTCCTGTGGAAGTGGATGTGCGCATCATCTCCGCCACCAACAAGGATCTGGCGGAGGAGGTGCGGCGCGGCAACTTTCGCCAGGACCTGTACTACCGGATCTGTGTCTACCCGATCTACCTTCCTCCTTTGCGGGAGCGCAAAGAAGACATCCCCGTCCTGGTCGGCTTCTTCCTCGAGCGGTTCAACCGGAGGATGCCTCCGCACCGGCGCGTGCGAGCCGTGGCTTCGGAGACTCTGGACTGCCTGATGCAATACCCGTGGCCCGGTAACGTGCGTGAGCTGGAAAACGTGATCGAGCGCTCCATGCTCCACGTCAATGACGGTGTGCTGAGGCCGGTCCATCTGCCGGCGGCCGTCCGCGCGCCAGAGGCGTCAGGAATCCGCCTGCAGAGCTCCTGGCGGGAGGCCCTTGGCAATTGCGACCATATCCCGCGTTGGCGGGAGGTCGAAGAAGAGCTGCTCAAGCTTGCTTTGAGATTGACGAAGAATAATGTGACGGCCGCCGCCGCCAAGCTGGGGATCGGCCGCACTACGCTCTACCGCAAGATCCGGAAGTACCGGATCAGTACGCCATCCAGCGGCGCTGGGGGTAGCCCTGAGGAATAGGCGGAACGAACCGAACGGATCGGAACGGGCTTCAAAAGGGGAGAAAAGGCGCACGTGGCTCTACCGACTGGCTATTCGATCCCCCTGACCTCGACCGTCGGCGAACCGGACGCGGAGGCGCAAGCCTTGTGGGAACTGCGGGATCTCATCTACAATACCTGCGGGATGTACTTTTCCGAGCAACGCCGCTTTTTCCTGGAAAGCCGTTGTCGCCGGCGGATGAATGCCTTAGGGATGCATTCGTACCAGGATTACCTCCAACTGGTACGGGATCCACGCCAGCGGAGGGGTGAACTTCAGCTGTTGCTCGACGAGATCACCGTAAATGAGACGAGCTTCTTCCGCAATCAGGCGCAGTTCGAAGCCCTGAAGCACATCTTCCTGCCCGAAATTGCGCGCAGGAAGGGCCGAATCGGCTTTCGCCGACTCAAGATTTGGAGCGCCGGCTGTTCTTCCGGGGAGGAACCCTACTCGCTGGCCATTGTGGTGCACGAGCTGGCCTCCACCATCCTGGCGGGCTGGCAGGTGGAGATTGTCGCCACCGACATCAACCACGCGGTCCTCGAGAAGGCGCGCAAAGGCCTCTACACCCCCTATTCCTTCCGCAACACTCCGCCGGAAATCATCAACCGCTACTTCCAGAAGCTGGACCATGAAGCGTATCAGCTCTCGCCTCAGATCATGCAGATGGTTCAGTTCCGGCATATGAACCTCATGGACGACATGGCCATGCTCTTCATGAAGGGCTACGACATCATCTTCTGCCGGAACGTGCTCATCTACTTCGACCTGCCGGCGAAGAAGCGGGTAACGCAGCACTTTTATAATGCCCTCCTTGATGAGGGCTATCTGTTCGTCGGACACTCGGAGTCGCTCTTCGGGGTCAACGACCAGTTCAAGATGGTGCAGTATCCAGGAGGGCTTGCCTACAAGAAGGGGAAGAACGAGGGGTGACCCGACATGAGAGGCATGGAGAGCGATCTATCCCGGGTTGAGGCCCTCGTTGGGGAAGTGACCAGCTTGCCCACTTTGCCCGAAGTCCTCGGTCGCCTCAACCGCCTCTTGGACGACCCGGACGCAAAGATCGGCGACGTCGCCGATGCCGTTCTGCGCGACCAGGCCCTTACGGCCAATGTCCTCCGGTTGGTCAATTCCTCGTTCTTCGCCCGGCACCGACAGGTCGTGAACCTCCGGGAGGCCATCGTGTTCCTCGGCTTCCGGACGCTGCGGAACCTTGTGACGACCACGGCCCTCATGCGATGCCTGCCGTGGCGGCACAAGCTGCTTCACCCCCGGCGCTTCTGGGAGCACTCGCTGGCCACGGCCATCGTGGCGCGACAGATTGCCGAGAATCTCGACTACACCGACACCGAATCGGCCTATCTCGGCGGGCTCGTTCACGACCTGGGCCTGGTTCTCATGAGCCAGTTCCTTCCGGAAGCGATGGCCGTCATCGTGCGGCGCATCGTCGAGGAGCACGTCAGCCTCGAGGAGGCGGAACGGGACGTCCTGGGCGTTGGCCATACCGCCTTTGGAGCCTGGTTAGGAAAACATTGGGCCTTCCCCCAGGAGCTCATCGACGTGATGTACTACCACGAGGATCCCATTGAGTCGACGCCCAATGCTCATCTGGTGGCGCTGGTCTCCGTGGCAGACACCTTCTGCCTCTCGGCGGGGCTCGGCTGCGGTCTCACGGGCTACTGGAGCCGTGTGATCGAAGAGGCGCCGTCCTGGAAGATCCTGAAGGGGGCGTTCCCGGTACTGGCACGCACGGACTGGGCCCGCTTTCGTATGGACCTGGAATCCCAGTCCGATGAGATCCGGGACCTCGTGGAGACGATGTTCGAACCGCAAAACGAAGAGGTACTTGCCTGGTGAGCCCGCAAGCGGCGCGAACTCGAGTGCTTATTGTCGACGACTCCGCGGTGATGCGGTTGGTGCTGCGACGCATGGTCGAAAAAGCCGGCTTCGAGGTGGTGGGGACGGCCGCCGAAGGCGTGGAGGCCGTCGAACAGGCCCTCCGCACCCGGCCGGACGTGATCACCCTCGACGTCGAGATGCCTGGGATGGACGGCCTGCAGGCACTCGACGAACTGACCAAGCGCACCTCGGCAGGCATTCTGATGGTCAGCAATCTGACCCGAACCGGCGCCGAGGTCACCCTGGAGGCCCTGGAACGAGGGGCTTTCGACTACATCCCCAAGACCAACGGCCTTGACGAGCGGTTCGAAGCAGAACTGATCCGCAAGATCCGCCTGGCAAGCTCCTTCGCCCGCAGCCGGAGGAAAGCCCCCGAGCGCGAGGCGAAACAGGAGCACCCTGCACCTGTCTACCCT
This sequence comes from candidate division KSB1 bacterium, assembly GCA_034506315.1. Lineage (GTDB taxonomy): Bacteria > Zhuqueibacterota > Zhuqueibacteria > Oleimicrobiales > Geothermoviventaceae > Zestofontihabitans. The sequence continues at coordinate 19,604 of JAPDPT010000001.1, forward strand.
ACCCTGCCGCCGGTGCGGTTCCACCAAGACCCTACCCGAGAGGCCGTACTCATCGGATCCTCCACCGGCGGTCCCAGGGCGCTTTCTTGGATTATCCCCTCCCTGCCCCAGGGCTTTCCATTGGGAATCGTGATCGCTCAGCACATGCCTCCCATGTTCACCGGCGCCTTGGCGGAACGGCTGGACCGGGAATCCCAGTTGCGGGTCAAGGAGGCCGAGGACGGCGAGCCCATCTTGCCTGGCTGTGTGTACGTGGCGCCCGGAGGGAAGCAGACGACGGTAGTAAGGCAGGAACCGGGCAGCGTGCCGATCCTTCGGCTCCGCGACAGTGACCCGGTCAGGGAGATCTTCGCCCCCAGCGTGGACGTGATGATGCTCTCGGCCGTGGAGGCTTATCCTGGACCCTGCCTCGGGGTGGTCCTCACAGGAATGGGCAGCGACGGACGGCGCGGGATGGGAGCCATCAAGGAGGCGGGCGGGATTACCCTGGTCCAGGACCGCTCCTCGTGCGTGGTGGCGGGGATGGTGCGGGCCTGTCTGGAAGCGAAAGTTGCCGATGCAGAAGTACCCCTGGCCCAGCTGCCGGGACTGATGTCGGAAATTGTGGGAGGAACACGATGGGCCTCAGGGTCCTGATCGCCGACGATTCGGACGTCATGCGAAAGATTATCCTGCGCAATCTGCGCCTGGCGGGATATGCGGTCGATAAGTGTTACGAAGCGAGGCACGGCTTCGAAGCCCTCTATCATCTCTCTAAGGACGACGTCGATCTCATCCTCAGCGATATCAACATGCCGGAGATGGACGGGCTGGAGTTCATCCGCAAGGTGCGGCAAATGCCCCTTTCCAAGCGGGTCCCCATTATTGTGATTACCAGCGAGGGATCGCAGCAGATGGTCCGGGAGGCCGTGGCCGCAGGCGCCGACGGCTTCATCGTCAAGCCCTTCACCCCGGAAAAACTTCAGGACCGACTGCAGCAGGTACTGCGCTGAGAGGCAAGACTTCCGCTTTCTAATCGGACGGGCCAGAATCGGGACGGAGGCAGCAATCGTGCAGAGAGCTGAAGCATCGAGGTCGAGCCGATGGACGTGACAACGCTTCTCGGACAAACAGTTCCTGAAATCCTCTCGGCCATTACCGGCTCGAAAGTGACCCCAGTCGAGGAGCCACAAGCCTTCTGGGAGGAGCGGGACGAGCCAGCCCTGACCGCCATGTCGGGCCTCCGCGGCGACGTGAACGGCATCTTGGCCCTCCGGTGCGACCGACGGACCGCGATCAAGCTGTTTGAGCGGGTCGTGGTAGGACACGCCCAGGCCAATGAGGAAAACGTCCGCGATCTTCTGGCGGAGATCCTGAACCTCGTCATCGGGCAGATCAAAGCCGGGCTCCTCTTCCAGGGGAAAGAGGTCCGCCACTCCCTGCCCTCGGTCCTCAGCGAGGAGGGGGAAAGTGAGCTCTACGGCTTCGAGTCGGAACCGCCTCTGATCCTCGACTCGGATCTGGGGCGATTCGAGGTCCACTTCGTGCCAATGGAAGAGTATGAGTCTCCCTAAGACCGAAATCGACCTCCGGAAAGAACCTTCGGAGGCCGTTGATGCCCAGGCGGACCTGCTGCGCCTGAAGTGCAAGAAGCTCGCCCTCTCCATTCAGGAGCGCCTCAACGAGGACCTTCCGGTCCTCCTGAACCGGGAGTGCGAGTGTTCGGTGGGAGGGACCTGCCTCGCCACGCAGGAACAGCTCCGCGAGCTGCCCACGCGGGCTACCGACTTCTGGCTGATCCTCCACGGGCTGGACGACACCGTGCAGCTCCTCATTCACCTGCCCTTCGCCGTGGGAATCGCATTTTCGGGGCTCCTCCTCGTCATGGCCGACAATCGGATCCGCGAGCGAATGCAGGAACAGGAGGCAAACCAGGAAGACCTGGAGGTGCTCCTTGAGGTAGGCAATCAGTTGCGCGGCGGGCTTATGCGAACCCTCCGCAAGATCGCCTACCGGGACGTGCCGTTAAACCTCGTCGGTCTCCGGCAGGGAACCGAACCGCCGGAAGTCCTCCGGAGCGGCTACGCCTGCGTGTACCCGGTCACGATCCGCATCTCTCGGCTTCTGGCCGATCGCTTCGAGATCATCGCCGACCTGGCCGGACTGGCCAGGGCCTTCGGGATTCGTACCAGCGAGGCGGATCTGGTGCGTCTGGTGACCGGACCGGGTACGGAAGAACCAGCCCCGAGCCGAGGCGGAGCGGTGGTGATCGGGGGGACAGCTGGGAGCGACGTGCTGCGCAAGACGCTTTCCGACCTCGGCTACGAGATCCTCCACCCGCCCGATGTGCGACGGCTTATCGAGCAGCTTCAGGCCAGACAGGTCCAGCTCATCGTGATCGATGCGGACGAGGAGGTCGACAAGGCGCTTCGTCTGGTCCAGCTCCTCCGGAGCTTCACGCGCGACTGCCCCATCCTGGTGGGCGCGCGAACCTGGACCCGGGAGAACCTCTTCGCTGGCGTGCGGGCTGGCGTCACCGGCTTCCTCACCAAACCCTATCGGTTTGAGGCGCTGCGCGAGAAAGTGGCAGTCCAGTGCTCTGAGGCGGAACAAACCCCTCAGTCAGTCCCGAACGAGGCCCGATAGGAGGGCCGCGGAAGGGCAGGAACGCGGAAGTTAATCAGGGTCGCCCATGCCTACGTTTTCCTATAAGGCCGTTACGTACGAAGGCGAGATCGTACAGCGCACCATGGAAGCCTCTGACCGCAGGGCGGTCCTCGAGTTTCTGGATAAATCGGGGATGATCCCCCTGGAGGTCAACGAAGCCCGCGGTCTGGCCGCCTCAGGTCTGGCTAAGGTGAACCTCAGCGGGCAGAAGAAGGTGAAGCTGGAAGACCTCGTTCTCTTCACCAAGCAGTTGGTCACGTTGTTGAAAGCGGGCGTCCCTCTCCTGTCCTCCCTTGAGGCTCTGTACGAGCAGAGCGAGCACCCCACAATGCGCCAGGTCATCTCCGACCTCTACCGAGACGTTGAGGGAGGGTCCAGCCTTTCCGACGCCATGGCCAAACACAAGCGGGTATTTCCGGAGCTATACGTCAACAGCGTGCGGGCGGGGGAACTGAGCGGCGCCCTGGACCAGGTGCTCGAGCGCCTTTCCACGCTTCTGGAGCACGACAAGGCTACCCGTACCAAAGTGAAATCCGCCATGCGTTATCCCCTGATCGTGATCGCGTCCCTCGGGGTAGCCGCAGCGGCCCTCATGACCTTTGTGGTGCCCAGATTTGCGGAGATGTTTCTGCAATCCGGAATGGAGCTGCCTCTGCCCACCAAGATTCTGATCGCCGCAAGCAATGGCTTCAAACGCTACTGGCACATCGGGGCGGGCGCCCTCTTCGCCGGATTCGTCTTCTTCAAGCAGTTCACCCGGACCGAGAGAGGCCGGTACGAGTGGGACCGTTTCAAACTGAAACTGCCGGTCTTCGGTCCGCTGGTGCTGAAAGTCGCGATGTCTCGCTTTGCCCGCATGTTTCAGACTCTGAACAGCTCCGGGATGCCCATCCTCCAGACCCTGGACATTGTGGCCGAGACGGTGGGAAATGAGGTGGTCAAGCGGGAGATCCGGCGCGTCTCCGACGGTGTGCGCCGCGGCGAGGGAATCGCCGATCCGCTCCGCCAGAGCAAACTCTTCCCCCCGATGGTGGTGCGCATGATCGCCATCGGCGAGCAAAGTGGGAGCCTGGACAACATGCTCTACAGCATCTCCGAGCACTACGACCTCGAGGTAGACTACGCAGTGAAGAACCTGACCACCATGATCGAGCCGATGCTGACGGTGGGGCTTGGGATCATTGTCGTGTTCTTCGCCCTCTCCATTTTCCTCCCCATGTGGAGCATGACAAATCTCGCGCAGTAGCATCCCACGGCCTAGCCCGTCCACAAGACCCGTTGCCCCACCCGTCGGTGCCATTTCGGCACACCCATCCCGATCTGGAACGCCGACGTCGGCGGATCCTAAAGGTTCGTCGACTTTGGCCGATCCATAAGCGTGAATCCTGCGCCGGTCCGAGTCTTTGGTCCCTGTGGCCAACACGGTGTATGGCACAGGTTTTGGGAAAACGATAGGAGGAGCGCGGGAAAAGGCCGGCGGGATCCCGAAGCCGGGCAGAGATGAGGAAGGTTTTAACGAGAAAGGGAGGTCCCAACCATGAGGAAGCTGCGCAATCAGAAGGGTTTCACCCTGATCGAGCTGGTGATCGTGATTGTGATCATCGGCATCTTGGCGGCGGTCGCCATCCCGAAGTTTGTGGACCTGCGCGCCAACGCCGAGGCCAGCGCTTGCAAGTCGAACCAGGCCGCTATCGAAACGGCCATCTCGCTCTACGTCGCCGAGAACGGCGAGGCTCCCTCGGACCTGGAGGACGTGGCGCCCTACATGGCCGGCGGGGAGCTCCCCGAATGCCCGAGCGGCGGAACCTACTCGCTGACGGGCGGCGGCCTGAAGGTTACCTGCAGCGAGACGAATCACCAGCGGTGATCCTTCGGCAACCCAAAGAGATTTGACCCGAGGGGAAGCGTCCGGTGCGCGGACGTTTCCCCTTGCCACATCTGGCCTGATCCCGCATCGGTGGCGAGAGGCGGCAGGCGCAAGCACAAGCGGCAAATCGATGGTAGGAAGGCGAGCCGACGAGAAACCCGAGGGATAGGCAGTGAGACCTTTCCGTGCGACAAGGCCCGCCCCAGGCCCGCGGGGGTTTAGCCTGGTGGAGCTGACGGTGGTGTTGGGGATCGCCGCCATCCTGGCGGCCGTGGCGATCGTCAAGACCACCGCCGGCAGCGAGCGAGTGCGGCTCAAAGCGGCGGCCAAGAAGCTGGAAGCGGACATCCACTACGCCCAAGAGCAGGCGATGAACCTGGGCCGGGAAGTGCAGGTTCGCCTCGACCTCCAGAACAATCGCTACTCCCTTACCTGGGCGGATGGTACGCCCCTGAAAACTCCCGCCGGAGCTCGCGATTACGTGGTCCAATTCGGCCAGGGCGACTACCGATCCGTGCAGCTCACGGGCTCCGCCGTACCCGGTCTCGTCCTGCGTTTCCGGCCGGACGGGCGCCCTTATCACCTCTCCGGCCCCTTGACGGATCGGTTGCTGCTGGCCCGTCTGGGTACACGCTACGCGGTCATGATCGACCCCGGCACAGGCAATCTGGAACTCCTGGAGGTGGGAGATTGAAACCCATGTTGTCCTTCAAGAAACGAGGCCAGCTGCCCAAGACTGGACAAGGCCGCCCGGTCACGCAAGGGGGATTCACCCTGGTTGAAATCATTCTGCTGGTCGTGCTGATCGCCGTGGCCATTCCGCCCATCCTGCGCCTGTTTGGCATCAGCATTCTGGGGAGCGTCGGCGCCGAGGCGCGCACGAAGGCCATCTTCTACGCCCAGGAGAAACTGGAGCAGATCATTAACGAGAAAAGCGTCGCAGGCGGTTTTGCTACCGTGGTGACGCCAAACCGGTACCCTCCCGATTCTCCCGAGGAGGGCTACCAGCGATTCGTCACCATCGACACGACGGGGATGGTTTACAACGGTGTTCGCTTTGCACGGGTGGTGGTCACCGTGCGTCACGCAGGTATCCCCGACGTGAGCCTCGAGACCTGGATCACAAATTACTGAGTCGAGCTCCGCAAGGGCCATGGTTAGGGGTACGCACATCTTCTTCCGCAAGCCGCCATGTGCGCTTCCACTGGGAGGGAAGCGAGAGCGGCAGCCGAAAGGTGCAAGCTGCGGCTACACCATGCTGGAGCTCGTCATTGTCATTGCATTGGTGGCCGTGCTCTCCTTGGTCCTGGGCCGTCTCCTCCTTTCGGGTGTGGACGCCTTCCATTACACCACGAACCGCAAGGAGGCCCTGCGGCAGGCGCGCATCGCCCTGAACGCCATCTCGCGCGAACTGCGCCAGATCCGGGACAGCCAAAGCATCGTGCTGGCGGGCCGCTACGCCATTTCGTTCGTAACCGTTGAGGGCGAGGATGTAAGCCTTACCACCGGAGAAGGGACCGTCTTGCGGAACGGAGTTGCCGTGGCCCGCAACGTCTCCGAATTCGAACTCCACTACTACACCCAGGATGGGAAAGAATTGGCCACGCCTGTCGTGGACCGGACGCAGATCCGGGCGATCCGTGTGGTAATCGGCGTGGACGTGGGGGGAAAAGAAATCCAGCTGAACACTGAGGTGCGACCGAGGAACCTATGAGAGTCGGGGTGGGCAAAGGAAAAGACGGGGCCATGATCCCCCAAGCCCCCTTGTCGTGCCGGCAGGCAGGGTTCTCCCTGGTCGTGTTCACGGTGTTGATCGGGCTCTTGCTCACCCTTGGTTTTGTCCTCAGCAGCATTGTAGTGACCGACGTCCACAGCTCGGTGTCCAGCTTGGAGGCTGCGCAGGCTCTGGCTTCGGCCGAGGCGGGGATCGAGCTGGCCACGGGCTGGCTACGTAGCCTTCCGACGGCACCTCAGGAACTCGATCCCTTCCCCTTCGCCACGGATCTCCAGGTTGGCACCGGGGTGGTCAGCGTGCTGATCATCCCGGATCCCGGAAACAGCCTCACCTACCTCAAGCGCTTCACCGTCCGCTCCCAGGCCACGGTGGGCGAGGCCACGCGCAGGGTTGAGGTGCAGGTGAGAATGGCGAGCTTCGCTGACTTCCTCTGGGCCACCAACAGTGAGGGAACCAGTACACTTTGGTATTACACGGGAGACGTGCTGGACGGCCCGCTGTTCACGAACGACGCGGTAGCGATCTACGGATCGCCGGTCTTCCTCGGACCCGTATACAGCGCCGCTCCCAGTTTCAAGAAAGGGGCGGTGTTCAACCCGGAGTTCCGTGCCGGCTATCGCCTGGGAGTTCCGCGGATCACCCTGCCCTCCATTTCCGACGTCATGAACAATGTAATCCAGTACGGATCCGGGAGCCCTTACATCCTTTACGGGGGAAACAAGAACCCGGTTAAGCTTAGGTTTCGGGTGCAGGGGGGCGTTGGATATGTCCAGTACCACGCCCTCGATGCCACCGGGATGCCGGTCACCGGTCAGGTGGCCGTCGATCAGATCCCCGACGGGGTTCTCCGGATCCGCGGGGATGTCCAGGTTCAGGGTACGCTCAAAGGGGCCCTGACCGTCCTGGCCGAAAAATCCTCCCCGATTGAAGGGGGAAACATCTACATCGAGGACGATATCTTTTACAGTTGCGCCGATGCCTCGGGGCGCCCCCTTCCCGGCTGCGAAGATAAACTCGGGCTCGTGGCCGAATCCAACGTCATCGTCTCCGACAATTCGTCGAACAGTCAGGATTGCATCATCGATGCCGCCATTTTGGCCCTCGGGACGAGTTTCAAGGTGGAGAACCACGCATCGGGCAAGCCCCGCGGGAAGCTCATCGTGTGGGGAAGCATTGCCCAAAGCGTTCGTGGTCCCGTCGGGACCTTTAGCGGCAATAAGCAAAAGACGGGCTTCTTGAAAGAATACCATTTTGATCCGCGCCTGCCCTCCGCTCCTCCCCCCTTCTACCCGAAGGCGGGGGTGTACATTGTGGAGGCCTGGCGCGAAATCACAACGGACTGAGGCGGGGTAAGTTTCCGCGCCGAGGAATCGTCGAGATGCCCTCCCCGGTCGCAGGCAGAGGCAGTCTCGTGTCTGCGGGAGCGCCAAGGTCGGCCCATGCGGCTGGACGCGGCTCCAACCCTTCGGCATGTGCCGCTCAGGGAACAGACTTGGTGACGAAGTGGCTGGGCAAGCTGGCTCGCGACCAGCGGGGGGTATCGCTGGTACTCGTCCTGTGTATCTTGGTGGTCTTTGGGACCCTGGGCCTGGTGACCCACAGCCTGGTTACCACCGACCTGGACTCAAGTGTAAAGCTCCACGACTCCTCTCAGGCCTTCTGGGCGGCAGAGGCGGGGATTGAGCTCGCCTGCCGCTTCCTGCGCTATGCCAACCCTCCCCCGGGCGGGACGCAACCGTTCGTACAGTTCGACCGCGTTCCCTGTGGCCAAGGTCACTTTACGGTGACCATTGATCCGAACGACAATAACCCTAATACCTACCTCAAGGCGTACACCGTAACCTCTCTGGGCGTTTGCGGCGAAGCGCGCCGGGCCATCCGGGTGGAGCTGGGGATGAAGACGTTCAGCCACTACGCCTATTGCACAAACAGCGAAGGGAGCAGCACCATCTGGTTTGTCACCGGCGACGTAATTGAAGGCCCCCTGCACAGCAACGATCGGATTGCCATCTACAGTCGGCCCGTGTTCCTCGGACCGGTGACCAGTGCGGCTACGTCGTTCCGGAAAGGGGCCGCCTACAACCCCGATTTCCGCAGCGGCTATCAGCTCGGGGTACCGCCCATCGCCTTTCCCACCTTCCAAGATGTGACCAACAACTACTGGGCTCTAAATACAGACCCGCCGGAGGTAGTCCTCGATGCGCGTTTTAGCCGCCACGCCTCCGTAACCTTGAATGCCGACGGCACCATCACGTACAGCGTCTGGCACTCCACGAGCTCAGGCATTGTCTACGATCTTGCTCCCACCACTCGGCCGGTCTCAGACCTGCGCGGGATTCTCTTTGTCCAGGGCGATGTGGAGATCTCCGGCACGCTGGACGGGCAGCTGACGGTCGTCGCCACCGAACTGATCCGCATCGTCGACGACCTGCGGTACGCAGCCTCCGACGCCTCCGGTCGTCCTGCCGAGGGATGCGACGACCTCCTGGGCCTCATCTCGGGGGGCGACGTCGTAGTAGCCGACACCCCTCCGAACCGCAACGATGTGGTAATCGACGCCAGCATTCTGGCTTTGGGCAACTCCTTCACCGTGGAGAATTACAATAGCGGTTCGGCCCGGGGCTACCTCCGCCTGTGGGGCTCCCTGGCGCAGAAAGTGCGAGGCCCTGTCGGTACTTTCGGCTACGGAGGTTCCCAGACCGGATACCTCAAAGACTATCATTATGATCTGCGGCTGCTGAACGTAGTGCCCCCCTACTACCCGAGCACGGGTCAGTATCGCATCTATTCGTGGCAGGAGGTCGATGCCGATTGACCCGGAGAGAACGATCGTCAAGATTCTCTGCCTCAAGCCGATAACCGCAGGGGAGGTGACCTATGATCTGGCTTCTCTTGGTGCTGCCGGCCGTGGTCTCCTTAGTTGCGGGTTACCTGCTTCTGCGCCGTCCAGAGTTGCTGGTGCGCTGGAGCTCGATAGCTAACCGCATCGTCCTCATCGACCATGTGGCCCTCCTGCACCGCAAGTCTGTCGGAGGTGTCCTCCTGGTGCTGGGGATGGTGCTCCTGTTAGTAGCGAAGGGAGTCGCTCGATGAGCAGGCTGTCGCTCAAGGCGCCGGCCTATGCCCTGCGGCCATGGCTGGCAATTTTGTCGCTCGTCTCCGTCCAGGCCGGCAGGGAACTGCAAGCCGGAGAAGTACAGGGTCCGGTGTCTGGAGTCTGGAAGGCATCCGAGGGCCCGTATCGGGTGGTTGGAGATATCTCTGTCCCTGCGGGCCAGACCCTGCGCCTCTTGCCAGGCGTAGTGGTCGAGTTCGCCGAAAACCACAACTTCGCCGTTTACGGGCGGCTGATCGTCCAGGGGAAAGCAGACTCGCAGGTGGTTTTCCGGGCCGCCGCAGGATCCCAGGCCAGCTGGGGCAGCATCCGCTTCGATTCGCCCAGGGATTCGAGCTCTTTGCATTATGCGGTGATCGAGCGGGCGATGACCGGCATCAGCGTCCGAGCCTCCCGGCTCAGCCTTCAGCACGTGACCTTCCGCCAGAACGTGAACGGGCTCGACTGCGTGGAGGGCTCGCGCGTCTGGATTGGGGCAAGCCGGTTCGAAGACAACACGAATACGGCCCTGCGCGCAAGCGAGACCTATCTCTACCTGCGCCACTGCATTTTCCGGGGAAACTCCACCGGCGGGATCGAGTCGGCCGTGATCCTGGTCAACTGCCCGGAAGCGGCCATCGTGCAGTGCGAGTTCTTCGACAATCCAACTGCTGCCGTGGAGGTGCAGGAGGGAGGCAGAATTCTCCTCGCCCACAATACCGCTGCTTACAACGGCTACGGCTTCATCGTCGCCTACAACGATAGCAGCCACATTACCGGCAACGCCCTCTGCTACAACCGCGTCGGTCTGGCGCTTGAGATGACCACCCCCAGGATCGAGTACAACGACGTGTGGGGAAACACCGAGGCAAATTACCTCGCACCGCCCCCGGGAGTTGGCGAACCGGTCGCGACGAACGCGAATGGCACCCCATGCGACGCATTCGGCAACATCTCGGTTGACCCCGCCTTTGTGGCCCCTACGGCCCGGGATTTCCGTCTGTTCGCGTACAGCCCCCTGGTGGACGCGGGCGATCCTTCCAACCCCGCGTCCGTGTGGTACGCAGGAGCGGGACCCGACATCGGGGCCCAGGAACTGGGAAGTGTGGTGCCGGTGGAGCTGGTCTCGTTCCGCTGGTCCGGTGATCACCTCGAGTGGCAAACCGAAAGTGAGGCCAACAACTGGGGATTTCGTGTCGAACGCAGTTCCGATGCCCTCACCTGGGAAACCATCGGCTTTGTGCCAGGGCAAGGCACAACCGACCGACCCCACCTTTACACCTTCTCGGACCCCAACCCGACCGGGTCGGTTCTCTACTACAGGCTTGTGCAGATGGACTTCAGTGGAGGCTGTAGAGTCTACGGGCCTCTGCGGGTGGAGACTCAGCTTCCTCCGGTCCCCGTCCTCTGCGTGTACCCGAATCCTGCCAATCCCTCTGCGACGGTGCTGGTTCGCCTGTTTGCGAGTCCACAGGAGCCCGGTCCGGGAACGATCGAGATCCTCGATCCGCGCGGCCGCCGGGTCTACTGCTGGGAAATCAGCGGGAAGTCCGCCAAGCCCTTGCTCTTGCGCTGGCTTGGTCAGGACGAGAAGGGGCGCGCCCTTCCTTCGGGTGTCTACACCGTCGTGTTGCGGCTGGCGGGGCACCAGGAGGTACGCAAGTTAACCCTATTGCGTTAGGTGTGGGCTGGCGATGACCAGGAAGGCAATCGTCCGCGCGCTTCTCTTGCTGTGCGCTTCCCTTCTCTCCTGCGCACGCGAGTCGCCCCTGGATCTCGAAAAAGAGACGCAGGCAGAGCTTCAGCTGGTGCTGGTGCGGGCCGAGCCGTCCGTGCTGTGTCCAGGCGACACAGCCGTCGTCGAAGTCCGGGTCCTTACGGCCGATGGCGTTCCGGTACTCGGGCAGACGGTGCGGTTCGAGGCCGTAGGGGGAACGCTTGACCCGCAGCTGGTGTCCACGGACTCTGCTGGCCTCGGGGCTACGGTCTTCGTGGCCGGATCCTTGCCCACTTCGGCACAGATTCGCGCTCGCTGTGACGGCGCTCAGCCCCTGGTGGTCACACTCCGGATTCGGGATCGCTCGGCCGCCCTTACGCTGACGGCGGAGCCTTCGGAAGTCCTCGCCGACGGTGTCTCGGAGATCCAATTGATCGCCCTCCTCCGAGGGGAGACTGGGGAACCTCAGAGGGGCGAAGCGATCGTCTTCCAGGTTCCCGACGCGGGCTTTACCTCACTGGCCGTGACGGATTCCCTCGGGTTGGCCTCCACGACCCTCACGAGCCCCGCGAGCCAGACCGACGTTGAGTGGGTGGTGATCGCCGAGGCCGGGGACCGGCGTGATTCGATCACCGTGCGTTTTTTGGGGGTCGAGCTGCAGCTCGAGGCACAGCCCGATCGCATCCCGGCCGACGGGACCAGTACATCCCGGATCCGGGCCATCGTGAAGGAGGCCACTTCCAAGCTGGCGGTCTCCGACGTGCCGGTGAGTTTCGCGACCAGTTTAGGGAGCATCCCCGCGTTTGCCACGACGGACGCGGCTGGGGTCGCGGAGGTCCACCTGCGTGCGGGAACCAAGCCGGGTGTGGCGGTGGTGGTGGGCTCGTTCGGCCGTTCCCTGCGCGACACTGTCTACGTCCAGATGGGCACCTCGGGGCCTGCCCATCTTCAGCTTCAGGTCGCGCCGCGCGTCCTGCCAGCCGATGGGCAAAGCACGGCCCAGCTGACCGCCACGGTGACCGACTCAATGGGCGCTCCTGTACCGGATGGCACCGTGGTTCGATTCGAGATCCTCGCCGGAGGCGGCAAGCTGGAAAGCTACAAGACTACGGTTTCCGGAGTCGCAACCTCCCGGCTGGTGAGCGACACGCAACCGGGGCAAGCTTTGGTCCGCGCCGCCGCCGGTCAGGCTGCCGACACGGTGGTGGTGTACTACTCAGTCGGTGCACCGGCTTCCGTTCAGGTTGTGGCCGATTCCGCATCGATCGTGGCCGACGGCATCAGCACCACGCTTGTGCGAGCCTTTGTCTCGGATGCCTCCGGCAATCCGGTGCAGGATGGAATGCCGGTGACGTTTGAAACCAACCTGGGGAACATCACGCGGCGCGCCCAGACTCAGGGCGGCCTGGCCATTGCGTCCTTCTCCGGCACTCAGACCGGGGTGGCGACCATCGTCGCTCGGGCGGGAAGCGCAGAGGGGCAGACCTTTGTCGTCCTCCGGCCTGGCCCGCCAAACAGCGTGCTCTTGAGCGTTGAACCGAAGTCCGTCGGCGTGAAGGACAGCGGACGGAACCAAACCCTCCAGATCACGGCGGAAGTTCGCGACGCTCGCAATAATCCTGTGGCCGATGGCACCTACGTTCGGTTCGAGATCATCGCCTCGCCCGGAGGCGGGGAAAGCCTCAGCACGACCTTACCCGTGCCCACGGTAAACGGCATCGCCCAGGTGTCCTTCACAGCCGGCACGCGGTCTGGGCCGGTGCGCATTCGCGCCACCGTCACCAACTCCCAGGGGATCCCGATCTCCCCGGAGGTCCGTTCGACGGCGACCGAATTCCTCATCCACTCCGGACCGCCGTTCATCGAGGACATTTCTTCCCCAGCGACGAGCCATCTCAGTGTGGGGGTAAACCCGATCAACGTCCTCGGCTGGGGTTTCGTGAACAACACGGTAGAGGTCGTAGCGGTCGTAGGTGATCGCTACAATAACCCGGTGCCGGCCGGCACTGCGGTTTACTTCACGACGACCGGGGGCGTGATCGCAACGTACACGGGCTTTACGGACGAGGAGGGCGTAGCGCGGGTCACGCTCCGCACAGGCCAGCCCTACCCGACTCTGGATCGATTCTATCAGACCATCACCGATCCCAATACCGGCAACATCATCCCGAGGCCCGCCTTCGACTTTGACGGAGACGGTCGAGAGAACGATGGGGTGGCACGGATCTTAGCCGTGACCGAGGGTGTGGACGCCAGCGGGCGCGCGGTGAAAGTCTGGAACGTGTGCAATGTGGTCTTCTCGGGCCCCATCTCCACCTTCGTGGTCACGGCGGATCGCGATACACTCTACCCCGGTGAGTCCGCCACGATTACGATCGTGATTCATGACCAGAACGGGAACCCAATTGTGCCGGGCTCTCGCATTATGGCGGAGGCAGCCGCAGGAAAGCTGAGCTGGAGCGATCTGACCACGGATGATCCTGGTCGCGTTCGCTACTCCCTGACGTTGACCAACAATCTTGATCCTACTGATCCCGAGGCTCGCCCGACGGCCACCCCAGTGACCGTCCGCGTTCAGAGCCGGAACGGGAACGTGGAGGCCTCTACCCCGCCCATTCAGCTGCTGGTGAATCGGCCATGAGCGCAAGGTTTGGGAAGTGGGTGCGTCTGGGACCCTTCTGCGAAGGCCTAACGACCGCCCTCGCGGTCGCCTTGGCGTCACCGGTTCTCTCTCAACCGCTGGCAATCCCCAGCGCTCATCATCCGGAGCATTCGCTCGCGGTCAGCGCGGCGGCCTGCCGGGGGATGTTCTCCGCGCCGGAAGGCCGTTTTGCGCTGCAGGGCCCGTTCCTGAAGGCGAGCGTCGCCCCTCTGGACTTTCTGGACCTTTCTGCGCAGCTGGGGGCTGCCGATTGGATCTTGGAGCACGTACCGAACGGACAGACGTGGTGGTCCGCGGGGTATCAGGCCTTCGGGGGAGTCGGAGCCTGGTTTGAGCCGCGCGCTTCGGATCAGATGGGAGTGTTCCTGGCGCTCCAGGCCACCGCTGGCTCAAGTCGAGGCGCCTTCTATCGGCGATCCAGCCAGAACGGCATGGCCAGGATTACCGAATGGCGTGAGCTCAAACAGCGTGTCCTCGTGACCTCGCTCGCCCTGGGATCCTCGCTGGAACTCGACGGCTTCAAGTTGCACTTCGGGCTCAGTGGGCGAAGGTGGGGGCGACGCCTCCAAGAGGAATACCGGGAAAGAACCGATAGCGGCTGGAGCCGGTATCCTTCCGTGATCCGCAACGAGGAAGGGAAACCGCTCTTCGGACCCTACCTCGCACTCGAGCTGAAACTCCCGGGCCGGTTCTTCCTGAGCCTGGAGGGGTGCCGCTGGGACACATACGATTACCACGTCGCAATCGGGATCGGCCAGGTGGGACCGCCTTGAGCCCCTACTCTCTTCCCGTTTTCCCCCGCAGCAGCTTGTGAATCTCCCTTTCGATCAGGCCCAGGGCATCGGCGCGAGAAATCCGCCCGGAGCCGCCCGAAGGTTGACCCACGTCCAGAATCTCCCTCCCCCTCACCAACCGGAGGGGCCGTAAGTGGAGAGCCACGCATCCGCCGCTTTCGAGGTGCATCAGCAGCCGATCGGAAACACGCTGGCAGTCCCGTACCCTTCCCCACGCCAGGAAGCGCGGGCGGGCAGACAGGATCTGCACCCAAGGGAAGAGCCTCGCCAGGCCGGGGATGCCCCTCTGGGGGAAAACGCGGAACAGGCCTTCCTCTGTCAGGGCGATCTGCTCGTAGTGAAGCGTCCACCTCCTGGCAAAGGCAAGGACAGAGGCGCCCGCGACTCCCAGTAGACATAGCCCGACCCACTTCGGTATGCGCAGAACGAGCAGTCCGTAGGAGGTAGCGGCCAGAGCGGCCAGCAAGGGAACGAAAGAGACCCAAAAGAAAGGGTCCCGAACGGCGGACACACGATTAGCCCACTGAAGCGGGACTTTCGCAGAAGGGGAAGGCCACCGGTGCTCCCATGCGTCACCGCGAGACATCGTCGTGCCCCCACCTCTCCTCGCGGGAGTAGTCACGGCTCTCCAATCCTCGTCAGGAAGGCGTCGACATTTTCGCGCGTCACGATGTCTACTCCCGTGTCGATGATCGTTTGTTCGGGTTTCTTGCCCCGGGCGACGATGTCGTACAGGATGTACACGCTTCGGTACCCCATTTCGAAGGGCCGCTGGCCAATGAGGGCGTGGACGGCCCCCTCCTTGACGAGGAGGAGAGACTCCTTGAGCACGTCAAAGCCGATCACCACGACGTCCTGGCGGTTGCCAAGGGCGGCCAGGAACGTCTTCTTGGGGGCCACCACGGCCCAGCATCCGGTGACGAACCAGGCGTTGAGATCGGGCCGTGCGCGCGTCACATTTTCCATCTTCTGGAGGGCGATGTCCGGGTCGTCATCGCAGGCCTCCACGGCGATCTCCTGCAGGTCTGCGTTGGCTTCCTGGAGAACATCGCGGAATCCCCGGATGCGCTCGTTCAGGTTCAACGCGCCCAGTCCGCCAGTGATGATGCCGTATTTGCCCCGGGTCCCAAGGAAGCGGAGCATCTGCTTTCCGGCCTCTCGCCCGGCTCGGTAGTTGTCGGTGCCCACGTAGCAGAGGCGGCGGCTGTTCGGCGCATCCGAGTCGAAGGTGATCACGGGGATCCCCGCCTGCACTGCGCGGTCAATCACCTCCCGCAGACCGTCGGGATCGTTGGGGGAAACCGCGATGCCGTCTACCCGCTTGGCGATCAGCGACTCGATCAGGCTGGCCTGATCGGCCACGTCGGCGCGCACCGTGCCGAGGAACTCTGCCTTAACCCCAAGCTCCTCGGCAGCCTTGCGCATCCCCTGCTCCGCAGCAAACCAGTACGGGTTGCCGAGGGACTTCGGTACCAGCACGAAGTGGTAGGACCTTGGCGACCTGCCGCAACCCATTAAGGCCGCGCCCATGGTCAGAATCGACGCCAGACGGACCAGCCTGGTGCTCATCTCCCTCCCCTCGCCCAAGCCTGAAGGCCATACCTGTTTAGCTCCGCAGCCTGTCCATCGCCACGGCCAAGATAATGACGGCGCCGAGGGCCACCTGCTGCCAGAAGGCCGAGACGCCCAGTAGCACGAGGCCGTTGCGCAGCACCCCCATGACCGCCGCGCCGATGATCACCCCCGAAACCGTGCCCTGTCCCCCCATCAGGCTCGTCCCGCCGATCACCGATGCGGCGATGGCGTCCAGCTCGTACCCCTGGCCTGCCACCGACTGGGACACGCCCAGCCGGGCCATGAGGAGAAGACCGGTCAGGGCCGCGCTGAATCCGGAGAGGGCGTAAGCGATCACCTTCACCCGCGAGACGTGGACCCCGGACAGGCGTGCGGCCTCCTCGTTGCCTCCAATGGCGTAGAGCTGCCGTCCCCAAACCGTGTGGCGCAGAAGAAAGGACACAAGGCCCGCAAACCCGAACATCACCACGACCGGAACAGGCACAAGCCACAGCGAGCCCTGTCCTAACCACATGAACCCGTCCGAGAAGCCCGAGATCGGCCACCCCCGCGTCACCACGTAGGCAAGACCGCGAGCGATGCTCAGAGTGCCGAGGGTGACGATGAAAGGCGGAAGCTTGACGGCTGTAACCAGGAGGCCGTTCGTGAGCCCCAATAAGGTGCCGCAAAGCAGGCCCGCCGCCACTGCGGCTACGTCGGGCCACCCCGTACGCATAGCCAGAGCGGCAAGACATCCCGATAGGCCAAGGATCGAACCGACCGAGAGGTCAATCCCGGCGCTGATGATGACCAGCGTTTCCCCAATGGCCAGAATCGCGACGAAGGAGAAGTTCCGGAAGACGCTGAAGATATTCTCGGCGGTACGAAAGTGGGGCGTAGCAATCGACAGGAAAAGGACCATCGCCACCAGGGCCGCCAGGACCCCAAGAGCCTGCGGTTGCAGATTCCGTAGCCGCTCCACCATCTGGGTGACGGTCTTCCCCTTCCGAGCTGCGCGGTCTACTGGCTCAGCAGCTCCAGGACCTTCTGCGCCTTCTCCACTTCGTTGAACGGTACGAGGAGGCGGATACGCGTCGAGGCCTGCTTACCTTCCCCTGCCTCCTTTCCGACGCTGACCGCTTCGCCCGCCATGGTGCACCGGATCCCGTGACTCTCCAGCAGACCCCAGATCATTCTCGCCTCCCCCTCGCTCCGGGCACTGTATACCTCGACCAGCTTGGCCAAAATATCCCTCCTGCAGTTGCACTCGCCTGCCCAAGGGCCACTACCCCACCCCCAGAGGCGCACCGCAATTTAGCAAGCGCCCCCGCAATTTCAAGGGAAAAGGGACCCCGCCGATCCGTGTGGGACCTGCGGTTCGGCGGTTGCAAAAGCCCCTCCCTTGCGCTATTATTGCTGGCACCGAGAAGACCCGTCTCTTACCCGTGGAGGTATCCCATGGTCAAACGTGTCGATCTCCGCAGCGATACGGTTACCCAGCCGACCGAAGGCATGCGCCGGGCCATCGCCCGTGCCGTAGTGGGCGATGACGTATTCGGCGAGGATCCTACGGTCAACCGCCTTCAGGAGATGGTAGCCGAGATCCTGGGCAAAGAAGCCGCCCTGTTTGTGCCCAGCGGAACGATGGCCAATCAGGTGGCCATCAAGTCGCTGACCCAGCCGGGAGACGAGTTGATCTGCGAGGCCAGCTCCCACTGCTACAACTTCGAGGGAGGTGGTCTGGCCTTCAACTCCGGCGTGCAGGTCTATCCCATCCCTGGTCGGCACGGGGTAATTACCGCAGAGGAGGTGGAGAACGCCGTCCGCGCCCCCTACGAGCACTACCCGAGAACGCGGGTGGTAGCGATCGAGAACACACACAACCACGCGGGCGGAACCGTCTTCCCCCTCGACGAAATCCTCCGGATTCGTGCCGTGGCGGATAGGCACGGGTTACTCATGCACATGGACGGCGCACGTCTGTGGAACGCCTCGGCCGCGACCGGGATCTCGCCGGCCGACTTTGCTCGCCCCTTCGACACGGTGTGCGTGTGTCTGTCCAAGGGCCTCGGTGCCCCTGTCGGGTCGGTGGTGGCCAGCACGAAAGAGCGAATCGCCCAGATCCGACGCTACCGGCGCATCCTGGGTGGCGGGATGCGCCAAGTGGGGATTCTGGCGGCGGCTGGCATCTACGCCTTGGAGCACCACCGGGATCGCCTGGTCGAGGACCACCGGCGGGCCCGCCGATTGGCGGAAGCTCTGGCCGAGCTTCCGGGTTTCGAGCTCGATCTCCAGACCGTGCAGACCAACATTGTGATCGTCGCGGTCACCCATCCGCAGCGCGACGAGCGCTGGTGGGTAGAGGCCCTCGCCGCCGAGGGGGTGCTGGCTCTCCCGTTCGGCCGGCGCCGCCTCCGCTTCGTCACCCACCTCGATGTGGACGACGAAGGGATCGACTACGCGATCCGGACCTTGCGGAAACTGGCGCAATCGTAGGGCCCTCCCCTTGAGGGACGTCGTGAACGGAGAGGAACCCCAAGCCGGCACCGCTGCGCCCGGAGCAGATCCATCGTCTAAGGCGGGGGTAATCTGTGGAGAGCGGGTAGAGAGCACTGCGTCAAAGAATTTCGCGCACCAGCCGAAATTCATTCGCTGGCAACCCACACCCTGAACGAGCAAGTTTCTCCTTGACAAGCTGGGGGTGGGAAATTATATTAGCCGTCGCTTATCGGGACAGGAAGGCAGGGCAAGGGCAATGATTGGGCAGGAGTCCAATCATTTTTCTTTGCCCGAGAGCAAGCATTCATCACCCTGGTCGCCAAACCCGCAATGAGGAGGTGAGTTTTCCCCGTGATTCAGGTGATCGTTGGCGAGAACGAGAGCCTCGACAGTGCCCTGAACCGCTTCCGAAGGAAGTGCGAGCAGGCCAAACTGCTGCAGGACATAAAGCGCACTTCGCACTACGTCAAGCCTTCCGAGCAACGGCGCATTGAGGCGAGGAAGGCTCTGCGGCGTCTACGGCGGAAGATGCAGAAGATCAATCAGCTGTCCTCGTAACTCTTGCAATCCGAGCCCCCACTGCTCCCCCTCCAAGAATCTCGGGGAAGCTCCTCTTGCCCCCGGCAGGGTCTGAAGTGACATGCCCCGAGAAGGGAACTTCTGTGCCGCGGGGCGCGTACTGTGGATCGTGGAATTCGGCGAGTGGGATGGAGTAATTCCGTCCTGAACAACGTGATAGGCGAAGGTTTGGGCACTGGTGACTATGGCGAAGAAAAGGAGACCATCCGAGAATCGCACGCGGCAGTCCATTGAGAAGTACCTGGAGGAGATCGGCAATTACTCGCCTCTCTCCCCCGAGGAGGAGATCGAGCTTGCCCGGCGCATCCGCAAGGGCGACGAGGAGGCGCTGGAGAAGCTCGTCAAGGCCAACCTCCGCTTTGTGATCAGCGTCGCCAAGGAGTATCAGGGGCAAGGATTACCCCTTCAGGACCTGATCAGCGAGGGCAACCTGGGCCTGATCAAGGCGGCCCAGCGGTTCGATGAAACCCGCGGCTTCAAATTCATCTCCTACGCGGTGTGGTGGATCCGTCAGTCGATCCTCCAAGCCTTGGCCGAGCAGTCGCGCGTAGTACGCCTGCCGCTCAACCGGGTCGGGGCCATCAATAAGGTGGGACGGGCCCTGGAGCAGCTGGAGAAGGAGTTCGGCCGCGAGCCCAGTATGGAAGAGCTGGCCGATAAGATGGAGATGACGGCCTACGAGGTAGCCGATGTCCTCAAGACCTCGGCCCGCCACCTCTCCCTTGATGAGCCATTCGACGAAGAGGACGGAAACAGCCTCCTCGACGTGATCGAGAGCGATCGGTACGACCCGCCGGACGCCGGGCTGATGCGCGAGTCGCTGCGTCAGGAGATTGAGAAGGTGCTCAAGACCCTCAAGCCGCGCGAGGCAGAGATCATCAAGCTCTACTTCGGGCTCGAAGGGGACCGGCCCCTAACGCTGGAGGAGATCGGCGAATACTTCCAGCTCACGCGCGAGCGGGTGCGGCAAATTAAGGAGAAGGCCCTCCGCCGGCTCCGTCACCGCTCGCGCCTGGAGCCTCTCCGGAAGTACCTGGGCTGATCGATGGACAGATCAACCCCGTCGGCTCCCACCGGCGGGGTTTTTTGTCTCGCACCTCAAAGCCGGGGCCCGACGCAAGCTTCCGTTCCTCATCTCTGCTCCCCGGGCAGAGAAGGCGGGGTCCGGCGCACGAAGGGTGAAAATGCGTGAGCGAGGAATCGTCATCTCCACGCAGGGCTCGGTGGCGGCCGTGCGCTTTGTGAAGAGCAAAGCCTGCGAGGGTTGTCGCGCCTGCCAGGCCTTCGGCGAGGGAAGCGCCATTCTCGACGTGCAGAACGAAGTGGACGCGCGCCCGGGCGACGTGGTCGAGGTGGAAATCCCGCCCCGACGGGTGCTGGAGGCCTCGTTCCTGGTTTTCCTTGTCCCCGTAATGTCCCTGATCGCCGGTTACTTTCTGGCCGTGAGTTCCCTGCACCTCCCGGAGGGAGGTGCCGTGGCCGTCGCTTTTGCGTGCCTTGGAGCATCCTTCCTGGGTCTCCGACTCTACGACCGCCGGGTGGCCCGACGAAAAACCTACAACGGATTTATCGTGCGCAAGATCCTGGCCGACGAACTGGACGGAGGATCCACCAGCTGAGGCGCTGGCTCTTCCGTCGCAACTGATTACCGGCAATCCGCTACCGATCGAGAGTCCGACGCCGCATCCACACGGGAGGTCCGAGGTTGAGCTTCCGGTCACGGCTACTCCTGGGGGCCTTACTTCCCCTCTTGTCCGGAGTCCTTGTGTTACCCCTCGCCCGGGCCCAGACAGCGATCGTTTCGAGCTCGAATCGGGAAATCCTCCTTGAGGTGGGATTTCGGGGCTGGCGTACGGATACCCTGCATTTCGGAGAGGAGACCTTCCAACTCGTCTACCCTGAGGAAACCGACCTTTCGGCTCCGCCCGGCCATCCCCTCATCCCACAGCGGACGCTCCTCCTGGCAATCCCTCCCGAAGCTGAGCCTTCGGTGACCGTGGAGGAGATCGCGCTTGAGGCGGAACGAGCGGGGGTGGTTCTGGCACCGCAGCCGCGGGGCGGTCGGTCCGTCGAGGGTCTGGGACCAATCGCCTCCTATGCCCGGGACGCGGAGACGTACACAAGGCAGGCCTGGTACCCTGAGGACTGGATTGTGCATCGGGAGGTCGGTCGCGTTCGCCAGCAGCAGGTTCTGCGCCTGAGTGTGGCCGCTCTCCGCTATCAACCTGCCAAGGGCCGCCTTCAGCTGGCCCGCAAGCTGCGGATCCGCGTAGACCTCGGCAGCTTAGGGGAACAGGAGAAGGGCAACGCGCCCAACGATCCTCTGATCGCCCGCCTGGTGCTGAACCCGGAGCAGGCTGCTCGGTGGCAGATCCCACGCCCGCCATCGGCTCTGCGAAAGCAAGCCTCCCCATTGAGCCAGGGTCCGTGGTACAAGCTGCTGGTACGCAAGGAAGGGATCTACAAGCTTGACGGCCAGACGCTCCAGAAGGCCGGTGTCGATATCAGTTCCATCCACATCCCCACCCTACGGATCTACAACAATGGCGGAAAGGAACTTCCGCGCTCGCTCTCCGATCCGCGGCCCGACAGCCTGATCGAGAACGCCATCTTGGTGGTTGACGGGGGCGACGGGCGCTTTGATCCAGGGGACTACATCCTGTTCTACGGTCGGGGCGTGAGCGGCTGGCAGTACGACAGCTCGTCCCGAAAATGGCAGCATTACGTGAACCACTACACCTACGACAACATCTACTGGCTCACCTGGGGGGGAACTGCCCCAGGCCGCCGTATGCGCCTGATCCCCTCCGCCAACGACCTTCCGGGCGTCAGTCCCCGCCAGACCTACCGCGAGCGCGTATTCCTCGAGGAAGAGATCGTCAATCCTCTCCACTCCGGGATCGAATGGTTGGGGCGTGAGTTTGTGCAGACCCCGCCCACAGGAAGAAGCCGGGACTTTAGCCTGGACCTTAGCGGGGCGGTATCTCAGGACACAGCCATCGTGCGCGTCCAGGTAGGGGCGTACGTGACGGCCATCCATACCTTCAGCGTGCAACTGAATGGCTATCCGCTGGGCCAGACCTCCTTCTACACGTCCAGTGGCGAGTTCAGCCTCAGCGTGGTGCGGAAGCTGATCGAGGCGGCAATGCCGGGCATCGTGCGCGACGGCACCAACACCCTCACCGTCTCCTACAGCTCCAGCTCGGAGGTCGGCAGCGGCTACCTGGACTGGTACGAGCTGGAGTACACCCGTCGCCTGGAGGCGCGCAACAACGAGCTGCTCTTCACGTTGCCCCCCCAATCCCCCGCTGTCGCCGCGAAGGTTTCGGGATTCACCACGCAGGCAGTCCGGCTCTTCGACGTCTCCCGCTTCTGGGACGTGCGCGAAATCGTAGGACTTGCCTGGCAGGGAAACAGCTTCACGTTCGTGGACACGAGTTCCGGTTTGCCGGAGGGGAAAACGTATCTTGCGGTTGCTCCTGACCGGTATCTGAACGTTGAGCGCATCGTGAAGGACAAGCCCAGTAACCTCCGCAGCGGCCCCCGCGACGTCGACCTGATCATCGTGACGCACGAGGATTTCGAGAGCCAGGCGCTTCAACTCCAGAGCCTACACCGGAACTGGCTGGACGAGCGACTGGCGACGGAAGTCGTGCTCGTGGGCGACATCTTCGACGAATTCTCCTGGGGCCTTCTGGATCCCACGGCTATCCGCGACTTCCTCCGGTTTGCCTACGAAAACTGGGGCCAACCCCGCTTTGTGCTCTTCTTTGGGGACGGCGACTACGACTTCAAGAATCTCGAAGCCACGGACCAGAACTGGTTACCCCCTTACGAGAGCCCGGAACAGGAAGAAGAACTCAGTCGCACGACGGACGACTGGTTTGTGTGCGTCGCCGGAAATGACCAGCTGATGGACATGGCGGTGGGGAGGATTCCGGTGCGCAGTGCCGAGGAGGCGCAGCAAGCTGTGGACAAGCTGATTCGCTACGCCACCGAGCCGGTCTTCGGCACCTGGAAAAATACCCTCACCATGGTCGCCGACGATGAGCTGGTCGCCCGTGGCGAAGGCAACGAGACCATCCACACCGCCGACGGAGAGAACATCGCCGAGAACTACTTCCCCTCTGTCTTCCACGTGGAGAAGATCTACCTTACAGAGTACCCGGCCGTACGTACCGCGGCCTACTCCGGCATTGCCAAGCCTAAGGCTACCGAGGCCCTGCTCGAGCGAATCAACAGCGGAACGCTGGTCCTGAATTTCATCGGACATGGTGCGCCTCATCTATGGACCCACGAGCGGCTTCTGTTGGCCTCGCGCGATTTCGACAAGATCCAGAACGACGGACGCCTCTCGTTTTGGATCGCCGCCACGTGCGACTTCGGTCGCTTCGACCACCCCAAGGAGCAGAGCCTCTCGGAGCAGCTGGTGGTAGCCAAGAATCGCGGAGCCGTGGGCGTGCTGTCCTCGACGCGTCTGGCCTATGCTTCGGAGAATGCCAACTTCAATCGCCGCTTTCTGCGCCACCTCTTCGAGCCCTACGCTGCGACGGGCAAGACCGCCTGCCTCGGCGAAGCCCTGATGTGGGCCAAGCTGGCGGGGATCAGCTCAGTGAACGACCAGAAGTACAACCTTTTGGGCGATCCGGCCCTCCGCCTTTCCGCGCCTGCCCTCAGCGTGGAGATCGACAGCGTGCGTCCGGACACCATCCGCGCTCTCACCCGGATGACGGTGAGCGGCGTGGTCCGAACCCGGACCGGCGAGATCGTGGACCGGCCCGACGGACGCGTGGTCGTGACCGTGTACGACTCCCGCAAACTCCGCAAGTACCGCACGGAAGCCGGCTCGCTGATCCAGTACTACCTGCCCGGAAACACCGTGTTCCGAGGCTCCGTCCGTCCGCAGAACGGCCGCTTTCGCGTGAGCTTCTTCGTGCCCAAGGACATCACCTACGGAGGCACAATGGGCTCCGTGGAGGCCTACTATTGGGACGCCGTCCGCGACGGCAGCGGTAGCCGCCGCGGTATACCCGTAGGCGGCACAGCAGCCGGCCTTGCTGATGATGAAGGGCCGGTCATCCGCGTCTATCGGGAGAACCGCGAGCTCTTGCCCGGCGACCTCGTCACCGAGGGAGACCTGGTCCGGGTCGAAATAGCCGACTCTCTTAGCGGCGTCAATCTTACCGGCGATATCGGCCACAAGATCACGATCGCTTTCGACGACGACCCGAACACCTTACAGGACGTGACCGACCGCTTCCAGTACTACGAAGGAAGCTACGTTGCCGGCGCACTCGAATTCGCGCTCCAAGGCTTGCCTTTGGGCGACCACGTTCTTCTGGTGAAAGCCTGGGACAATTCCAACAACTCCACAACCTACCGGTTGCCGTTCCGCCTGGTGCAGAAAGGGAAATTGGCTCTTCGAGATGTGTTGAACTACCCCAACCCCTTCTCGGACCGCACGGACTTCACATTCTTCCTGAACGGGGAGGCTTGGGTCCGGGTAAGGATTTTCACCCTGGCAGGTCGCATGATCTACGAGAGCGAGCCTCAGTACTGCAGCGGAGGCTTTCACTGGCTGCCCTGGGACGGGCGGGACGCCGACGGCCAACCGGTGGCAAACGGCCTGTACCTTTATCAGGTGAGCGCCCAGAACGGACAGGGGGAAAAGGCTGAGGCCATGGGCAAGCTCGTGGTCGCCCGATGAAGCTGAGCAAACTGGAGGCTCAGGCCCTGAGATGATCTCCGATTCGGCTGCGCGCCGAACCACTCCTATCCCTGCGTTCCCCGCCAAAGCCGCTGGCCCTCCGGATCAACCGAATTGGATAAGCGCTTTGACATTCGCAGCCCGCTGAATAAATTGGACGGGTACTTCGGGTACGGGCGACCAACGGCAGGTGAAAGGAGCCCATGCCTTTGCTCTTGCCGCACCGCCGGTACCGCCACCTGAGGCGGTATCGGCAGATTGCTACGGTCCTTATCAAGTACGGCTTTGCAGAAGTTTTGGGCCGGATGCACCTTCTGGCGCGGCTCCGTCTGGCCCACATCGGGCCCGTCCGCCGGTACGTAGAGGGGATGACGGCCCCACAAAGGTTGCGAGCCGCTCTGGAGGAACTGGGCCCGACCTTTATCAAGTTCGGGCAGATCCTGAGCACCCGCTCCCTGATTCTGCCGGCCGACTTTGTTGAGGAGCTGGCAAAGCTCCAGGACAGGGCCACTCCCCTTCCCTTCGCTGAGCTCGAGCCCGTCCTTCGAGCTGCCCTGGGCCGGTCCGTCGATGAGTGCTTTGCCTATTTCGATCCCGATCCCCTCGCCACGGCATCCATCGCGCAAGCCCACCGGGCTCAGCTTCACGACGGTCGCGAGGTGGTGGTCAAGATCCAGCGTCCGGGGATCCAGTCGATCATCGAGGAAGACATCGAGATCCTCGAGGACCTGGCCCGTCTTGCCGCCCGCCATCTGGCCGAGGCCCGGCGATTCTCGCCGGAGACCCTGGTGGCGGAGTTCGCCCGGGCCCTGCGCCGCGAGCTGGACTTCCTGAACGAAGCTCGGAACGCGGAGATCTTTCGGCGCAATTTCGCACGCGTTCCCACGGTGTACATCCCTCAGGTCCTATGGGAATACACCCGGCCCCAGGTCCTCACCGTGGAGTACGTAGACGGCATCAAGATCAGCGACGTAGCCTCGTTGCAGCAGGCGGGGATTGAGCCGCGCTGGGTGGTGGAAGCGGGAGCCCATTTCGTTTTGAAGCAGATCTTCGAAGACGGGTTCTTCCACGCTGACCCTCACCCTGGGAACCTCTTTGTCACTCGGGACCGGCGGATCGTGCCCATCGACTTCGGGATCGTCGGCCGCCTGGACGAGACCACGATGACCGTCCTCGCGGATCTTACCGTCGCTGTGTACAAGCGGGATGTGAGCACGGTGGTCAACCTCCTCATTGACCTGGGGGCCCTAGACGAGAGCAGCGATCTCCCGGCTCTTCGCTTTGACCTGGCTGAGCTGATCGACCGCTACTATGGCGTTTCCCTTCAGCACCTGGACGTACGCACGCTGATCCGCGAGGGGCTGGAGGTAATGAACCGGTACGACATCCGCCTCCCTCCGAACCTCGGTCTCCTGATGAAGACACTGGGCACCTACGAGGACGTGACGCGCAATCTTGTGCCCGACTTCAACTTCGCCGCCGAGATGCCCCCGTACATTCGCAAGCTGATCCGCTATCGATTGCGCCCTCATCGGGTCGCGTACGAGATGGCCCGTACATTGCGCGACGCCTACCATCTGTTGCAGAGTCTTCCGCGAGAGGTCGAGCTGTTGTTCCGGCGTCTCAAACGCGGCCACGTCCGCCTGCAGATGGAGCACCGGGGCCTGGACAATCTGGTGATCGAGCTGGACCGGGCCTCTAATCGCCTCTCGTTCGCCCTGATCATTGCGGCCATCATCGTGGGGTCATCCCTGATCATGCAGCTCAATCGCCCGCCCTTTCTCTTGGGCTACCCGCTCCTCGGGGTGGTTGGGTACCTGTTCGCAGGGGTGCTGGGGGTGTGGCTGGTCATCGCTATCTTAAGGTCGGGTCGCCTGTGAGCGCGCACACGCGCGGTGTCCCAGTGGGAGCGGAACCGCGGCCATGGGTTCCTGCCGACGGGTAACGCAAAGGGGAGGGAGTCGTACCGGGCCATTGTCGTTCAGATAGGAGCTGCAACCGTAGCTGATGAGGCACAACCTCTTGGTACCGGAGGCTGATGGAGCGGAAGAAGCACAAATTGGAGCTGGCCAGTCTGGAGCGTTTGGTCCCACGCGAGCGGGTGGTGCGGAGGATCGGTGAGTGGGCAGAGGATCGGGGCGTCCAGGCCTACGCCGTCGGCGGGTACGTCCGGGACCTGCTGCTTGGCCATCCCAGCAAGGACATCGATTTCGTGGTCGTGGGCGATGGGATCCAGTTCGCCCGCGAGGTGGCACGTCTCCTCGGCGTGCGCAGTGTAGTGGTGTATCCCAAGTTCGGGACAGCCAGCATCCCCTACCGCGGCTACAAGCTCGAGTTCGTGACCGCCCGCAGCGAGCGTTACCGCGAGAACAGCCGAAAGCCAGAGGTGGCGGCCGCAGGTCTGGAGGACGACCTCGCACGGCGTGACTTCACGATCAACGCCCTCGCGCTGGGGATCCGACCCTCGGAGCTCGGACGCCTGATCGACCCCTTCTCCGGACGCCAGGATCTGGAGCGGGGAATCATCCGGACTCCCCTGGACCCTGTGGTAACCTTTCACGACGATCCGCTCCGGATCCTGCGCGCCATCCGTTTCGCCACCCAGCTGGAGTTCACCATTGAGCCGCGCACCTTAGAGGCAATCCGCAGCGAGAGGGAGCGCCTGCGCATCGTCAGCCAGGAGCGCATCACCGAAGAGCTGCTGAAGATCCTCTCCGCCCGCAAGCCCTCCCTCGGATTCCGGCTCCTCGAGGAGACGGGGCTTCTGGAAATTGTGCTGCCGGAAGTCGCCGAAATGCGGGGTGTGGAACAAATTGGACCCTATCACCACAAGGACGTCTTCGAGCACACCCTGAAGGTGCTCGACCGCATCGCCACCGTCTCGGACTCCCTCCCCCTGAGGTACGCAGCCCTCCTGCACGACGTGGCCAAGCCAAGGACCAAGGCCTTCAAAGAAGGGGTGGGCTGGACCTTCCACGGCCACGACGAGATCGGCGCGCGGATGATCGCCACCATCTCCCGCCGCCTGCGCCTACCCAATGAGATGAGCCGCTACGCGGAAAAACTCACGCGCCTGCACTTGCGACCCATAGCCCTGGTGGAGGAAGGCGTCACCGACTCCGCAATCCGAAGGCTCCTCGTCCAAGCCGGCGAAGACTTGGAGGACCTCCTAACCCTCTGCCGAGCCGACATCACCAGCCGGAACCCCAAGCGCGTTCGGGAGCATTTGGCCAACTTCGAGCGCCTGGTCCAGCGGATGCGCGAGGTGGAGGAAAAAGACCGCATGCGGGCGTTCCAATCGCCGGTTCGCGGCGATGTGATCATGCAGGTCTGCAACATCCCCCCGGGACCGCTGGTGGGCAAGCTCAAGAAGATGATCGAAGAAGCGATTCTGGATGGCAAAATCCCGAACGAATACGACGCCGCTTTCGCCTACCTCCTGCAGATAAAGGATGAAGTCCTGAAGGAAGCAGGGATCCAATCCCCCGAGCCAAAGGACAAGGGAACGGAGACGAGGCCATTGCCTTCTGCCCCGAGGCCCGAATGATGCGTCCCTTTGACAGAGGATGACGTCTGTCTGGCGAAACTTTCCCGCCGAGGTTACGTCTCAACCCTCAGCACCATGGGTTCCATAACTGGGGAGGGAAAAAATGGATACCCTCGGAGTCGACGTCGATCGCCGCGTGAGCGAAATGGGCTTAGGCGGCCGGCTGTACAACTTCTTCTTCGGTTCCCCCAGCAAGGCGGCTGCGGCCCTGCAATTGCGTGCACGGTGGACCGATTGGTTGATCCCCGTCTTGGTGACCTTCGTGGTGACGGCTTTTGCCGGAAAGCTTACGCAGGACATCGTCTACAATGAGATGAGGCAACGGCTCCAGTCGAGCACCAAGCTCACCGAGGAGCAGGTCAAGGTAGCGCTGGATCGGATGGAACAACAGCGGGAGAAGTGGACCTCCCCCGGTAGGCAGGCCGTGGCGTACGCGCTCTCGTTCGCCGTCATCCTGGCCATTACGGCGATCGTCGGCGGAGTGGTTCTGTTCATCACCAATGTCATCCTGGGCGGTGAGGTGAAATACGTGCAGGGGCTATCCCTTGCCGCCTGGGGAAGTTGGCTTGTACATATGACGAGCGCCGGCAGCACAACCCTCGTGGGGCTTTTCCCGGGGATCGTGAAGGTTCCGTTGATCCTGGCCAAGGGGTCCACCGACGTAACGACCAGCTTGGCCCTGCTGTGGCCGGGCTCGAAGGCCGCTTTTCTCTATCACCTGCTGTCCAAGGTAGATGTGTTCAATATCTGGCTGCTGGCGGTCATGACGGCCGGCATTGCCACCCTCGCAAGGGCCAACATCAGAAAGACGGCCTACTGGGTGGTCGGCTTGTGGTCGATCTTGGCCGTACTGAGCGCCCTGGTTACGAGCCTATTGATGAAGCTTCAGGGAATCTCCTGAACCGGAGCTGTCAGGACTGGCCCTGGGGAGAGGGATCGACCTCGCGCGATGCGTGGCTGAGTTCCCAGGCCAGGAAGGTACAAGCTTGCGGTCGCTCCAGCCTGCCCAGCACCAAACCGAGGCCGCCAGACATCGGAGGACCCGGGGTATCAAGGGATGTCCGTGGGGCATCGACCGATGGCTGGCATCATAGTCGAGTCAGGCGACCCAAGGAGGTGTAATGGCGATGCGAAGAACAAGGCTTGCGTGGTTCGCGGCGCTGTTTTTCGCGCCGGTTTGGCTATGGGGACAGGGAGGCGAGGTGCTTTCCCTCGACGACTGCATTCAACTTGCCCTCAAGAACAATTCCCAGCTGCGCAAGGCGGTCCGGCAGGTGTCGCTGGCTTCCACAAATGTAGTGACCGCCTGGTCCAACGTCCTGCCGCGCCTGAATAGCTCGTTCTCCGCCGGGAAGTACATCTCGGGCCCCCGGACCCGGCTTCAGGACGTGCCGGTGGGCTTCGACCCGACCACCGGTCGCGTCATCTACGAGCAGCGCGAAATCGTCCAGTCCTCGGTGGAGAGGAACAACTACGGAGCGCGCCTCAGCCTCAACTACAATCTCTTCGATTTCGGGCAGAGCTGGTTCCGGATTTGGCAAGCCCGATCCAGCGCCGTGGCGGCCGAGGATGAATACGAGGCCACGCGCCAGTCCGTTCTGCTCGCCGTGAAACAGCGCTACTTCGAGCTCTTGAAGGCGCAGGAGCTGGTGCGCGTGTACGAGATGGCCGTGGAGGCAGCCCAGCGGCAGCTCGAGCGGACGCAGGCCATGTACGAGCTCGGCTCCGTAGCCCAGGCCGATGTCTACAAGGCGCGTGTGAACCTCGGACAGCAGCAAATCAGCCTCATCAATCAGAGGAACCTGGTGGAGATCGCGAAGGCCAATCTGAATACCGTCATGGGGCGCGAACCCACCGCACCGCTGCACGTCCTCGAGTATCCGGGATCGGCCGACACCCTCTCTCTGACCCTCGAAGAGGCCGTCCGTATCGCCCTCGCCAAGAATCCGCAGATCCGAGCCAGGGACAATCGCCTCCGGGCCAGTCGCATGGGGGTGCGGGCCGCCCAGGCCAATTTCCTCCCTTCTGTGGGGGTATCTGTGTCCTACTCGCGCGACAACGAGTTCCTCGACAAAGTGGTGAGCAAACACATCGATCGCGACTACAGCGTGGTCGTCGGACTCTCGGTGAGCCTGAACCTGTTCAATGGGCTTGCCGACAAGGCGGATCTGGACCGGGAACAGACCAACTACCGGATCGCGGAGGAAGACCTCGAAGAAACCCAGCGCAACGTGATCGCGGAGGTCAAGCGCTCCTACCTCAATCTGAAGGCGTACCGCGAAATCGCCGAACTCAATCAGGAGAACCTGCGCTCGGCTGAGGAGGACTTGCGGCTGGCCGAGGAACGGTATCGGCTGGGTTCCGGCACTCTACTGGAGGTCATCGACGCGCAGGTTGCCCTCACGCGGGCTCGAGCGACGTTCGTGAGCTCCCACTACGATGCCCTTATCGCCCGGGCCCAGCTGGAAGCCGCCATGGGCGTTTTGGCTCCTTGAGAGGACAGACCTGCAACCTTTTTGTCGCGCGCCCTGTACAAACGCGTGGGTTCATCCCCGCAAGGGCTTTGCGGAATCCACCGGCGTACGAGACCATGGCCCAACAGGAGTAAGGCATGTCAGGCAAAAAGAAGGCGCTCCTCATCGCGGCTGCCCTGCTGGTGTTTGGGATGATCATCCTCGCCAACCTGAAGAAGCGGGGCGGCGGGAGTCTGGAGGTCACCGTAGAGGAAGTCAAGAGGGGCTCGATCACCCAGACGGTGGCCGGCACGGGGAAGGTCCAGCCGGAAGTAGAGGTGAAGATCTCGGCCTTTGTAGCCGGGGAGATCAAGAAGATCTACGTGCGCGAGGGGGACCTGGTGAGAAAGGGTCAGGTACTGGCGGAGCTGGACCAGGAGCGTTACGTGGCAGCCCTGGATCGGGCGGAGTCGAACCTCCGCTCGGCCGAGGCGCAATTGAAGAAAGCCCGTGCCGACTACGATCGGGTGAAGGAGCTTTTCGCACGTAACTTGGCCTCTCGTGCCGAGCTGGAGGCTGCCGAGGCTAATCTGCAGCTTGCCCACAACCAGCTGGAGCAAGCCCAGGCCAACCTCCGGGAGGCCAGGGACTCGCTGAACAAGACGCGTCTGATCTCCCCTATCGATGGCGTGGTCACGCGCCTCAACAAGGAGGAGGGTGAAATCGCCTTGGGCTCGCAGTTCCAGGCCGACGTCATTATGACCGTAGCCGACCTCTCCAAAATGGAGGTCCGTGCCGAAGTGGACGAGAACGACGTAGTCCTGGTGTCCGTGGGTGACCGTGCGCGGATTGAGGTCGATGCCCTGCCCGACACGGTCCTTGAGGGGCGGGTGACCGAGATCGCGCACTCCGCCACTACCCGCGGACAGGGGACCGCAGAAGAGGTGACCAACTTTGAGGTCCGGGTGGCCATTACCACCCATCATCCGCGCTTACGCCCGGGAATGTCCGCAACAGTGGACATTGAGACCGCTACCCATGACTCCGCCCTCTACGTGCCCATCCAGTGCGTGACGGCAAGGGAGGTCTCGGACTCCACGCTCCTCGCCTTGGCCCAGAAAGAGAGGAAGAAGTGGGAGCGGGAACGCCGGACCACGCCCGATCAGAGCGTGGATGAATTTCTTGAGGAGAGTGCCCAAGCCGACAAGAAGGCTGCGGATTCGAAGAAAAACGTAGCGGAAGTGGTGTTCGTCGTCGAGGACGGGGTTGCCAAGATGATCCCCGTACGTACGGGCATCAGCAGCGAGACGGATGTTGAGATTCTCTCCGGCGTCAAGGAGGGTCAGAAGGTGGTGAGCGGTCCCTATCGAGTGCTCTCCCAGCAACTTCGCGACGGGATGAAGGTCAAGGTGAAGAGCGAGAGGCCTGAGAAAAGGGCCTCCGCAGCCAGGTAGAAGGCCCTCGGAGGACACGTCCAGATGCTCATCGAGCTTCGGAACCTCGTCAAGATCTACCAGGTGGGCCTGGTCAAAGTGGAGGCGCTGCGAGGCGTAAGCCTGCAGATCGACCAGAACGAATACGTGGCCATTATGGGGCCCTCCGGATCCGGCAAGTCCACCCTGATGAACATCCTCGGCTGCTTGGACACCCCGACGTCCGGCGAGTACTACCTCAAGGGCCAGAGGGTCAGCGACCTTCCGGACGATGCCCTGGCCGAGATCCGCAACAAGGAGATCGGGTTCGTCTTCCAGACCTTCAACCTGTTGCCGCGCGCCTCGGCCCTGCACAACGTGGAACTGCCCCTCATTTACAACGGCACACCCACTGCCAAGCGGAGACAGCTGGCGAAGGAGGCGCTGGAGCGCGTGGGACTGGGGGACCGACTCCACCACCGCCCTAACGAGCTTTCGGGCGGGCAACGCCAGCGCGTGGCCATCGCACGCGCCATTGTAAACCGCCCCTCGCTCATCTTAGCCGACGAGCCTACCGGCAACTTGGACACCCGGACAGGTGAAGAAATCATGGAGATCTTCGAAGAGCTCCACGAGCAGGGGCACACCATCGTTCTGGTTACGCACGAGGAGTACATCGCCGAGCACGCCAACCGCATTATCCGCATCCGGGACGGGTTAATCGAACGGGACGAGGCTGTGACCTCACGCCTGGTGAGCTCTCAGGCCTCACGCTGAGCGGGCAGGACCACTCTTGGACTAAACCCCATGAGCCGCGTTTACCGCACACTGATCGCTCTCCGAGAGGGGGTCGTCATCGCCCTTGATTCGCTCCGGGCCTACAAATTGCGCACCGTGCTCACCACCCTCGGAATTGTGATCGGCGTAACCACAGTGGTGACGATCGTAGCTCTGGTGCAGGGGCTAAACCGCGCCTTTAGCCGCGAAATCTCCCAGCTCGGAACCGCCACCCTGTACATCCAGAAATTCCCCTGGATCATGACCGGTCAATCGTGGTGGGAGTATCGGAACCGCAAGGACATCACCACCAAAGAGGTTGAGGCGATCCGCCAGT
The DNA here is from genome assembly GCA_034506315.1 of candidate division KSB1 bacterium. Classification (GTDB taxonomy): domain Bacteria; phylum Zhuqueibacterota; class Zhuqueibacteria; order Oleimicrobiales; family Geothermoviventaceae; genus Zestofontihabitans. Next base: position 52,984 of record JAPDPT010000001.1, read on the forward strand.
ACTCGCAATTGGTGGACGCCGTGGCCCCCACGGTGTACACGCGCCGCAACGTCACCTACCGGAACAAGGAGCTCCGCGGGGTGGAAATCGTCGGCACGACGGAGGATTACCTCTACACAAGCAATGCCTTCCCGGAGATTGGCCGGTTCCTGACCGAACTGGATGTCTCGCATCGCCGATCGGACTGCGTGATCGGCTGGGAGATCGCTGACAAGCTCTTCGGCCGGGAGGATCCCCTCGGCAAGCGCATTCAGATCGGGGGCCATCCGGTGCGGGTGGTGGGGGTCCTGCAGAAGAAGGGCCGCATGTTCGGCTATAGCCTGGACAAGTACGTGGTCATCCCCTTTGGACTGTTCGAGAAGCTCTTCGGCGGCAACCGGTCGATCGATATTGAGGTCCGGGTGAAGGATCCCGCGCTGATGGAAGAGGCCAAGCTGGAGCTGGAGGGAATCCTCCGACGGGTACGCAAGGTCCCCCCTGGCAAGAAGAACGACTTCGCCATTAACGAGCAGAGCATGCTGATACAGGCCTATCGCAATCTGACCACCTCCCTCTGGGCCGTGGCGATCGGAGTGGGCTCGATCTCCCTGTTGGTCGGTGGCATTGGCATCATGAACATTCTCCTGGTCAGCGTAACGGAGCGCACACGCGAGATCGGCATCCGTAAGGCGGTGGGAGCCCGAAATCGCGACATCCTGTGGCAGTTCCTCGTCGAATCCATGATCATCGTGGCCGTAGGGGTGGTGATCGGCATTGGTTTGGCCATCGGACTCGCCAAGCTCATTGCCAGCGCCACTCCCATCCCGGCAGCCATTACGCCTTGGGTGGCGGTGCTCGGGATCCTCTTCATCCTCACCATTGGCACGGTGTTCGGCATTTATCCGGCGAGTCGCGCCGCCCGGCTGAACCCCATTGAGTCGTTGCGTTACGAGTGAGGCGGCCTTGGCCGGTGCGACGACCCACGGAAGGTGGGAGCGAACAGATGGTCGTGAGTGAATACTTCTCGGTCGCGTTCGCGACCATTCGCGCCAACAAGCTGCGCTCCTTTCTCACCCTGCTGGGCGTCGTGATCGGGGTCATGACGATCATCGCCATGCAGTCCTTGGTCGAAGGGCTAAAGAGAAATGTCGCTGAGCAGCTGCAGATCCTCGGCAACAACGTCTTTCAGGTCCAGAAGTACCCCCCGATCCAGCTGGGCGGCGAAAGCTGGCGAAAATACCGCAACCGCAAGAATCTGACGGTGGAAGAAGCGGAGGCGATTCGGGAGAAGGCCACAGCGGTCCGCGCGGTCTGCAGCAAGGCGTTCCACGGGGGCGCCACCATCCGGTTCGAAGAACGCAAGACGTTGCCTACCGTTGTCGTTGTTGGGACAACCCCCGAGTATCTGGAAACCGACGCCTCCTCTGTGGCACGCGGCCGCTTCCTCACGCAAACCGACAGTGACCACAACCGGACCGTGGCGGTGCTGGGGATGGACGTCGTGGAGCGCCTCTTCCCCTACCGAGACCCCGTGGGGGAAACTGTGCTCGTGGACGGCCACAAGTTTCAGGTGGTGGGGGTGCTGGAGCGCAAGGGCAGCATCTTCGGTGAGAGCCGCGACAACCTCGTCATCGTTCCCATCGGTACCTTCTTCAAGATCTGGGGAAAGAACCGCTCGATCGCGATTAGTGTGCAGGCGGCAAGCGCCGAGCTTTACCAGCAGGCCCAGGAGCAGGTGATCGGGATCCTTCGCGCCGCGCGCAAAGTGCCCCCGTGGGAGGACAATGACTTCGAGATCTTCTCCAACGAAACCCTCGTCGAAACCTTCAACAATCTGACGCGTTACGTGCGGCTGGCAGCGTACATCATTGCCTCCATTAGCCTCATCGTGGCCGGCGTCGGCATCATGAACATCATGCTGGTCTCCGTAATGGAGCGAACCCGGGAGATCGGGATCCGGATGGCTGTAGGAGCCAAACGGCGGCATATCCTTACGCAATTCCTGGTGGAGGCGGTGACACTTACGGAAGTAGGAGGCGCGATCGGCATCCTCCTGGGAATTCTTCTTGCCCAGCTTGTACGGGCCGTTACGCCGCTGCCCGCAGTGGTGCCGATCTGGACGCTCATCCTCGGGCTTTTCTTCTGCTCGCTCGTGGGGATTGTCTTCGGGGTGTACCCGGCCACAAGAGCTGCTCGGCTCGATCCGATCGAGGCGCTCCGCTACGAGTAAGGGAGCCCGACTGGCCCCGCACAAGAAGCGGCTACGAGGGAGAATCAAGAATGACCAACCTCAGGATTCGGCAGGTGCAACGCGATAGGGTGACCATTCTTGCCCTGGAAGGTACGCTGCTTGGTGGACAGGAAGGGGAGGAGCTCAGAAATCTGGTCTACGAAGCCGTCCAGCAGGAACGGAATCGAGTCGTCCTAGATCTGGGCGGCGTAACGTGGATGAATAGTAGCGGCCTTGGGCTTCTTGTGGCCGCTTTGAGCACTCTGCGGGCGAGCGGCGGAGAGATGGTGTTGGCCCGCGTGCCGGACAGGGTTCTACGCACCCTGCAAATCACGCGTCTGGAATCGGTGTTCCGAATGGTGCCGGGAGTGGACGAGGGTGTGGCCGAACTTGCGGAGGGGGTATGAGCGAGATCAGCCGCGAAGAGGCGATCGAGATCCTGCGGGCAGGGGGGAGCTTGGCGGGAAGAGATCTCCGCGAGATCGACCTTTCCTACGAGACGCTGTCCGGCGCCGATCTTCACGGGGCCGTCCTGGCAGATGCCCACCTGCAGAACGCCAACCTGATCGGCGCTAATCTGGCCGGAGCAGACCTGCAGCGCGCCTTCCTCTTCGGTGCCAATCTGGAAGGGGCCAATCTTGCGGGTGCCAATTGTGCCGATGCCAATCTACAGGATACGAACCTTGCGGGGGCCAATCTGGAAGGCGCAAACCTCGAGCACGCGGCCCTTTTCGGCTCCCTCTTGGACGGAGCGAATCTCTCGGGGGCCAATCTGGAGCGCGCCCGTCTGAAACGCGCTTCGTTGCGCAGGGCTAACCTCCAAGGTGCCCGCCTCAGGCGCGCCCACTTGGAGCGTGCAGACCTAACAGGGGCCAACCTCCAGGGCGCAGACCTCGAAGGAGCATCCTTAGATTACGCGATACTCCCCCCTGGCGAGCCCGCGTAACCCGATCCCCACCGCCATCCCCCGAGTCATGCCTGCGGCCACACCCGCCTGGCAGGTGTAGCCGCAGGGGAAATCCCTCTCACTCGGGAAGATTGAAAATGACTCCCGCCATCAGGGCGAAGTAATCCGCCCCGTCGATGGCGTACTTTGCTTCGGCAAATCCGGTCAGGGACGGGGAGAGTCCCATTTCAGCCCCAGCCACAAGGTGAAGTCCGATGTCCGTCTCGGTTTTGGACTCAGAGCCGCTTCCGAAGTAGGGGATCGACCACTCCACCTTGGCGCGACCGATGTTCAGGGCCAAGCCAGCTCCGGCATAGGGTTTCACAGGCGATCCTTGAAAGGGGATGTAATACTTACCGACCGCTCCGATAGCGATCTCCCGGAAGGAGGCATCCGTACCGAAGCCTGCGTCGTAGTTCTTCGTCCAGAAATCGACGAAAGCGTCCAGTCCGATTAGACCGGCCACCTTCCCGAGTTTCGCCTGCACGCCCAGGCCCAACGTACTCCCGATGTCCTCCTCGGCCGAGACCAGTCCGATCTTCCCCCCTATGCCCATCAAACCCAGTTGGGCTTGTGCCGCACCGCCGACCCCGAGCATCAAGGCAAGGAATACGACCACCGCACCTTTCTTCACCATCTGAACTACCTCCCTTCCACTGGTTCAGACCTAAAGGGCCCCTCCTTTACGATCGCTGCGTAGCGGCCCGGCACGCAGCCCTACCCCACACGGTCGAATCAATTTACACCCATTCCTATCAGATGCAAGGGCAGGCGCCGTTTTTTTCATCTCACACCCACCGTCCTCCTGCGGTGGCACGAGCCGGATTCTTCTTGAAAAGCAGGGCTCGTTTGTCTACATTGCCGCCGCCAAGAACTGGCCCTCAGAAGCGGGTGGCCCACAGACGCAATTCCGCCGTCTATGTCTCCAGTCGATCTACAACGAAAGCTCGAACAGTTACGAGGGCTCGTCGAGGACGGGCTTTCCAGACTTACGGATCGACAGGGCCCGTTGTCTTTCTATGGGCCTGTGCGTTACATTCTGGAGGGCGGTGGCAAGCGCTTGCGTCCGGTTTTGGTACTCCTCAGCGCGGAAGCTGTAGGTAGCCCACCTGAGGAGGCACTGCCCTGCGCTTTGGCCGTGGAGCTGATGCACAACTTCACGCTCGTCCATGACGACATCATGGACCGGGATACGCTACGCAGGGGCAGGCCTACCGTGCACGTCCTTTGGGACCAGGACACAGCCATCCTGACAGGCGATGGCCTTCTTGCCCTCGCTTACCAGCAGCTGTTCCGCTACCCCTCTGACCGACTCACGCGCATCGGGAGCATCTTCTCCGAGGGGGTGCTGCGCGTTTGCGAAGGGCAGGCGCTGGACAAGGATTTCGAGTCACGCCCCACCGTCTCGCTCGACGAGTACATGGAAATGATCGACAAGAAAACGGCCGAACTCTTCTCCGTCTCCTGCCAGCTCGGGGCTCTGACCGGCAGCGGTGATGACCGCTCCGTGGAGGCGCTCGGCAACTACGGAAGAAAGCTCGGTCTTGCCTTCCAGATCCAGGATGACCTGCTGGACGTATTGTCTCCGGAGGAGATCTCCGGAAAGCCCCAGGCCAGCGACATTCGCCGCCGGAAGAAGACATTCCTGTTTGTCCATGCCCTGACGGCGGCCAACGAACAAGAGCGCACCTGGCTTCTGGAGACCTACGCGGGGTCGACGATCTCGGAGGAGAACGTTCAGAAAGTGATGGAGCTTTTCCGGTCCACAGGGGCCATTGAGCGCGCCGAGGCCCTCGTCTCGGAGCTTCTTGCCGCCGCACGGCGTGCACTGGCCGGTTTGCCGCGCACCGAGGGCGTGGAGCACCTGGAGAACCTTACCCTCGTCCTTTCCGGCCGGCGAGCCTGAATTTGGGAAGGGATGTCCCTACCGGAATTTCCTACGCTACGGCCGCTGTTCAGAACGGTGCAGTCAGGCGTGAGGATTCCCCGCGCCAAACGTTCGGTAGGCTGCGACCGTCGGTGAATCGCCTGGGATCAAACGGGAGGGAGCAGTGAGAGGAAAGTCCTCCGCCCTTTGGGCGGGAGCAGTAATCATCACCTTGGCAAGCGCCGTCTGGCAAAGGACCACCGGTCCCACCTATCCCCACAATGCGAGGGTCACTTTGGCTGGGGGCGAGCTACAGATCCCCCTGCCTCGAACACACGCCGGGCCCGGCGATGAGAAGATTCAGCTGGAGGTCCCGGATACCTCCGTGTCCGGTACCCTGATTTGGCGGCGATACCCGACCGCAGAACCCTGGAGGCGCCAGGCCTTGGAGAGACAGGGTTCCACGCTTATTGGGCATCTCCCCCATCAGCCACCGGCAGGCAAACTGGAGTATTGGATCGAGCTTCGCCAAGGAGAGAAAACGATCCCCCTCACGAAAAAGCCGCTGGTCATCCGGTTTCGCGGAGAGGTGCCTGGAGCGGTTCTGGCTGGGCACATCTTGGCCATGTTTCTCTTCATGCTCTTTTCGAATCGTGCTGGGCTTGAGGCGCTCAGCGGAGGACCCAGGGCCAAGGCGTACGGCCGGACCGGCTTTGCCCTGCTCATCGTTGGGGGATTTGTGCTGGGCCCCATCGTCCAGCACTACGCGTTTGGTCAATGGTGGACGGGCTTCCCATTCGGGTACGACCTGACGGACAATAAGACCCTGATCGCCGCTGTTGTGTGGCTGTGGGCGCTGGTCCGGTCTTACCGAAAGGGATCAAGCCGCGGAGCCCTCCTCTTCGCCGCGGCCGTCACCCTGGTGGTATTCCTCATCCCCCACAGCATGTGGGGATCCGAGCTCAAGTGGGAAGAGGTATCCTCCGGCCCACACACGCCGTAGGGCCGTTTTAGGTGTGGACGCCGATGGCCCAGGACGGCTCTGCGGGAAGGTTCTGCGCGGCGAACCTGCGAACGATGGCCAGAGGGGGCTCAAAACACGGAGGAGGAAGACTTGAGCCGGGCTGCGTTCTTCGTCTACATCGGGGCGATCTTCGGTATCGCTGTGGGGGGCGGGTTCATCCCGATGTTGTGGCAACGCAACCAGTACGGGCTGCGCTTGTCGGTGAGCTTCGGGGCGGGGGTGCTTTTGGGTGCGGCCTTCCTGCACATGCTGCCTGAGGCCGCCGAGCTCACCGGATCTTCGGTGGGCGTTGGCATTCTGGCTGGGTTCCTCCTCATGTACGTGACGGAAAAATTCGTGATGACCCATCCCTGCGACGCGGAGCACTGCGACTACCACCGCGTGGGATGGGCTGCTTTCGGGGGTCTAACGCTGCACAGCCTCGTCGATGGCGTGGCGCTGGGCTCCGGAGCCCTCGTGCCGGCGATTGGCCCAAGCGTTGCGCTGGCCATTCTCTTCCACAAGCTCCCCGCTTCGGTAGCCCTGTCCAGCGTGCTCTTGCGGAGCGGGTTCTCCCGACTCAAGACGCAGCTGGCGGTGACGGCTTTCGGAGCCGGCGTGCCCATAGGCGCCATTCTCACGCGATGGGCCCTTGCCGGGCTCCCGCCCTCGGCTCTGGGCGCTCTGGTGGCTTTTTCGGCAGGCACCTTCATCCACATCGCCACAGACGATCTGATGCCCGAGATCCATCGGGTCCAGGAAGGCCGCTTCGTCAACCTTCTTGCTTTCGCTGCGGGCCTCGGTTTCGTCTTCGCGGGCAAGTCCTTCTCTGCTTGACCACCCAGCGCCGAAGAATCGATCCCGCGTGGCCGTCCGCTCCATCCGGAGAGGGCCCAGTGGATCGCAAGGGAACGCTTCGGATCCGTTCCGGTCGCTGCGTCGAGAGGGCAGAGTCGCTATTGGAGTCGCACCCCGGAGAAGAGGGTCTGGGCCAGAAAGCCGGCGATCGGCGGGAAGAAAAACGTGCACGATAAGCGGATCAGCGCAAACCGCCAACCCATGATGCCGATCTCCATAGGCAGGCGGCCGACCGCCCATAGGGACCAGGCTGTGAGGAAGGCCACCATGGTACCGACGCCTGCTCCCGCACGCATCAGTCCGGCCGCGATGGGGAGACTGACGTACGGACCACCGGGGGCGATGGCACCGGTGAGGGTCCCCACCAGGATGCCACGCCATCCCGATTCCTCACCGATCCATTTACCAAGTGTTTCCCTCGGCACGAGGACCTGGATAATCCCCGCCGCAACGAAAGAAAGGACAAGGAGGGGCAGGACCTCCGCGGTCAATCGGAGGCCGATCATCAATCCTTGGAGATGCTGGCCCTGTCCCTTGGAGTAGGCCACGAGAAACAATAGGCCGGCCACAACGGCCATCACCAATGTGGGCACCCACATCCTTCTCTCCCTCCGCGGTACACTGTCAGGGAACTACCTGCCCTCGGAGCTCTCCGCCTCGAGTCGTCACTGATCCACCAGCCGACCGAACGCTCCCGATCCGACGCAGCCTGAGACTGCTCGATATCACCCCCCATTCCCTTCCGTTTCCGCGCTCGCTGCTGGGATTATCCCGGCCCCGCCTCCTTTCACTCGGCACTAGTAGAGCCGCAGCGCAGCAAATCGAAGCCCCGTTAGCCTCTCCCCAACGGCAACAAGTTCGCTTTCCGGCCCTTCGAGGATCGTCAGGGTGGTGGTCAGGGTCTCCTTCTCCCCGGCAGCGAGGACCTGTGCCGGTCCGTGGCACTCCATTTCCGCAAAGCCGCCCATCTGACCGGAGTCATTGTAGATCTGCACCGGGTCTCCGAACTCGCTGGGCTTGCCCCAGGGATGGTCAAGGTACACACCTTCGGGGTCGAGGGGAAACTGCTTGACGAAGAGGACCGCCCTCCCTTGTTCCAGGCGCTCCAACAGAAGCAGGATCGGTCGCGCTGCCCAGGGGGCAATCCCAATCTTTCCGCGGCGGCGGCCATCGATCTTCACCGTGATCGCGTCGTCGGTAACCGAAATGCGGTCGGGCGGAATGGGATCGAAGTAGTCACGATACGGAGGCTTTTCGGCGCGCCGAATGGGGATAATCATCGTTCCGCCTGGAACCACCTGGTCCAGGCTCCAGAGCCCCACGCGATCCACATCCTTCCCGATGACCTGGGACCCCAGATTCTCCAGTTCGTGGGTGGTACGGAAGCTCACCCATCGCACCTGGCTCGAAAGGGGGCCAAACTCCTCGGGCAAACTCCGGAGCAGCTCGACTTTCCGCAGCAGCCGGAGGGAGTAAGGCTGATCGTCCCGGGTGGTGATTTCAAACTCATTGACACAGGTGACTGAAGATTCGTCTCGCGAGGTTATCTGGTAGCTGCCGGGATCCATCTGCGGGGGCACAAACCAGTTGTTCTCCTTGTCAAGATAAAATCGGTCCTCTGGAGCGATCCAGGTGCGCGCTCCGCCAAGATTCCAGTCCCGGGGCTCACGCTGCCAGAACGACGGCCTCAAGACCTGAGCGTTGACCCAAAGCCAGTTCGTGGATTCAAGGCCGGCGGTACCCGCTCCGATCACGCGTGCCCCGTAGCTGGGCGTGACCACGATCGTCCCACCCAGTTCAGTACGCAGGACGAGTACCTCGGTCTTCCCTTCCAGCGCTTTGACCACCTCAGCGAGTGTTCCCTTCATTGTTCCCGCTCCTCCCTGTCGCTGCTTAGCTTCTCGTTGGCAGCCCACCGACATGATCAGGGCCAATGGAATCGCAAGCCATCGAAGGTTCTGGGTCATCTTGTCCTCCTTGATCGTTGCCGGGAAACCGAGCCCTCTAAAGCACCGGGATCTTCTTCCTACCCCGAGACAACCGGTTTCCGCTCTCTCCCTCCCCACTCCCTCACTCCTCGTTGCCGGGCAATTGGCCTTCGAGAGCCCGCCGTCGCTTGCCCCTCTCGATCAGCCGCTCCAGGAGGCGCAGGATCACAAACCCGATGAGGCTTGTGGAAAGGGCGTGCCAGTAGAGGCCCAGACCCGTGGCGAGCCCTACGGCGGCCACCAACCAGATACAGGCAGCTGTAGTCACCCCAACGACCGAGGTCCCGGCGCGAAGGATGCTCCCCGCGCCCAGGAAACCGACGCCGGTGACCACCTGGGCCGCAATCCGAGCTGGATCCGCACCGGGCGCGCTGCGAGCCACCTCCAGGGAGGCGAGGGTAAAGAGGCAAGAGCCCAGGCTCACCAGCATCATCGTGCGCAGTCCCGCTGGCTTGTGGATCACCTCCCTCTCGTAGCCGATGATCGCGCCGAACAGCGCGGCCAAAATCAACCGGAGAAGCGCAAGCTGTACGGACATCTCCTTACCTCAATGGCGCGTGCTCAGTCCAGGCCTGACCAAAAGCCCCTCCTCACCGCAGAACAGCAGGGTCGACGAATAGATCAAGCCACGGCGGGCCGAAGCTGAACCGAACAAAGAAGAAGCAAGAGACGGCGAGAAGAGCGAGCGCCAGGACTCTCGTGGTTCGAGAGGGCTCCAACCTGCGCAACTCCCGCTCCACGAGGGCGCCGCTCCAGCCGGCGAAGGTGGTCACGGCGATTGCCCACCCAAGGTCCGCGGCCAGCGTATCGGTCTTCCCCAGGATGCCAGGCCAAAGGTACCAAACGATGGCCACGACCCATGGGACCAACAAAATCGTCAGTGCCGAGGCGAAAAGATCGGAGGCGGGCTCGAGACGTCCGGCGCGCCACTGCAGCCAGAGATCTACCGCGGAGACCACGCCGTAGGACCAGAACGCCATCTTCAGATGCTCGAACACGGATTCGCTGGTTCCCGAGAAAACCCTGAGGAACGACCACCCCGTCACCTGGTGCGCAAAGTGGAGGATCGAAAAGACGGCCAAGAATAGGAAGGCTTTTCCCGCAGGACGCATGGCAGTACCTCCCATGGTAGACCCGAATCGAACAGTCCCCCGAGTAACCCACCGGCCGGGCCCTCGTTCGCTCGGCCAATGATCCGACCCGTCTCGCCTTTCCAAAGGCTCTATTTCGGGGTCAGGCTTCCGGAACGCAATTTCCGCCAGCGCACCAGCTCCCGGACGGCGGTTCGCACGTCCTGAAGCTCCGTACGAAGCACGGAGCGAGCCAAATCGACCTTCAGCGACAGATCCCGGGGACGGGGGGCCGGCATCGGGACGGAGCGCAATGGCACCGGCATCAACAGATCCCGCCTTAGACCGAGGGCCTCAGCCAGCACGCTCCCGAAGGAGAAGCGATCGATCCTCTCGGTTCCGCCAAGATGGAGGGTACCTACGAATTCGCTCAGGGCAAGCTCCACAATCGCCTGCGCGGCTGTGCCCACCCACAGGGGGCTGCGGAACTGGTCCATGAATAGGCGCACTGGTTTTCCCGCCTCGAGCTCCCCTTCAAGCCACACAGAAAAGGAGGACCCTCCGTAGAGTGGGTCGCCGAACATGAGGGCAGTGCGCACAATCACGCTGTTGGCGATTGCCTCCCGCACGGCGCGCTCCCCTTCCACCTTGGTCCAACCGTAGAAGCTGAGGGGGTGTACGGGATCCGTTTCGGCGTACCCGCCCTGCTCCCCGTCAAATACCATATCCGAGGAAATGTAAACGAGGCGCGCACCGATCGCGGCGCAGGTCTGGGCGATGGCCTGCGTGGCACACACGTTTATCCGATACGCTTGGTCGCGGTGCTCTTCACACCAGTCCAGATTGGCTGCCGCAGCAGCGTGGATTACCACCTGGGGAGCCACATCCCGGATCAGGGCCGCGGCCGCCGCAGCATCGGACAGATCGCACGGGAGCCACCTCGCAGGAGCGTCCGGGAACGCCCGGCGGCGGTACACCGCGAATACCTGACCGTGCTCGGCCGCCGCTTGCACCAGCCATCCGCCGAGAAAACCACTGGCCCCGGTGATCAGAATCCGCCTGTTCGGGTCCACCCGCTCTGACCTGCGTAGCTTTGTGGAGTCGATTTAGCAATTTCAGCAGAGGCAAGCAAATCGAAAATCGGGAGTGATCGTCGTCGCAACTCGACGACTTTCCCGCGCGGATATTCGCCTTGGCCCTTGAAAAAACCGGAGATTGCGAGTATATTGGACTACGAATCGGTGGAGCGCCGTAATGCGCATTGCGATTCTGTCGGATATTCATGCCAATCTTGAGGCGCTCATCGCGGTGCTCGAAGATATCGAGAAGCAAGATCTCGATGCCGTTCTCTGTCTGGGCGACGTGGTAGGCTACGGACCGGATCCCGTCGAATGCATCAACACGATGAAGACTATCAGCCTGTTCGTCCTCGCCGGAAACCATGACCACGCGGCGGTGGATCTCACAAGCGCTCAGGACTTCAACCCGGTGGCCCGGGCCGCGGTGGAATGGACACGTCGGCAGCTGGACGAGCCTGCCCGCGCCTACCTCGCAAGCCTCCCCCTTACGCGTCAGGACCTGGGGGTGTATTTCGTACACGGCTCCCCCTTCCGCCCGGAAGAATGGAATTACATCCTATCCGCAGCGGACGCCGGCCGTGCCTTCGACTGCTTTGAGGAGCCCGTCTGCTTTGTCGGCCATTCGCACGTACCTCTGGTTCTCGAATTGGGCCAAGATGGAAGGATCCGCTACCGCGACCCCTACGGCACTGTCTTCCAAGGCGACAGGCGTTACATTGTGAACGTAGGGAGCGTCGGGCAACCCCGAGATGGCGACCCAAGGGCCGCCTACGGGATCTGGGATCGCACGCAAAAGGCATTCGAGCTTCGTCGCGTGGCATACGATGTGCAAAGCGTTCAGCGCAAGATTCTCCAAGCGGGACTGCCGCCTCTCCTGGCCTACCGCTTGGCCTATGGACAGTAGGAGCCTCAAGATGGACTTGCAGGAGTGACTCCGTGGAGCGAGAACGAAACGGCAAGCGAGTGATCCTTTCGGAACAGACCTTCGAGAAGATCACCGAGACCTTGAGCTGGCTTGTCGCCAAGACGCAGGCGCGGACCGCCCTCTTTTGCGACGTGAACGGGCACCTGATAGCGCAAAGAGGCGAGACCGTTGGCTACGATCCCCATGCCCTCTCGGCAGTGGCGGCCGGAGAGTTCTCCGCCACCTCTGAGTTGGCCAAGATGATCGGACAGAGCGATGGGTTCGTCTATCTTTACCACGAAGGGCCGGAGAGCAACGTCTACATCTCTCGGGTGAACCCCGACTTCTTCCTGGTCGTCGTATTCGACCACGCAGTGGCCCTGGGAATGGTTCGCGTGTTTACTCGCAAAGCCATCGAGTCCCTGGCCCCTGCACTGAAGCCCGTGGAGGAGGAAAAGGCAAGCCAGGAGGCCTTCCTGGATCTCGAGTTCAGCACACTCCTCGGCCGGCAGCTGGACCAGTCCCTCGGGATCTGACCCCGTGTTCGTGAACTGGGCGACAAACGAGATCATCTTCCGGATTGTGTACTGCGGTCCCTCCCTGAGCGGGAAAACGACGAACCTGAAGTACATTTACTCGAGGCTTGACCCCTCGCTCCGGGGGCAATTGGTGACCTTGCAGACGAGGGAGGAACGCACGCTGTTTTTCGACTTTCTTCAGCTCCACCTGGGCGAAATTGCCGGAAGGAGGCCGCGCTTCAATTTGTACACGGTCCCGGGGCAGGCCTACTATGCCTATAGCCGGGGCATCATTCTGAACGGGGTAGATGGCATTGTGTTCGTTGCCGATTCCCAGAGAAGACGCCTCAGCGAGAATCTCGACGCCCTCCTCGACTTGGAAGAGAGGCTCATCGAGCAGGGCCGGAGTATCGAGACCATTCCGTTCGTTCTGCAGTACAACAAGCGAGACTTACCCGATCTTCTTCCCATTGCCGAGTTGGAGGACAAGCTGAATTACCACAAGCATCCCGCGATTCCAGCCATTGCCACCCGTGGCGAAGGCGTAATGCAGACGTTGCGCACGCTGCTTCATCAGGTGGTGCAGAGCGTGCAGGAGCCCGTCTGTCAGGCCTATCCGAAGGCAAGCTGAGGCGGCCCAGGGTACAGGGAGAAGAAAAGGCGGAGAGCGAGTCCCGTGACCGGCGTTGAGGAACTCTCGCCCCAGATCTTGATCGAGAGGCGGATGCACGAAGTGGTAGCTTTGGGCACCTACGAGGCGGCTTATCTCTTCTCGGAGGAAGGCTTGCCGATGGCTCAGGCCAAGCGCGACGAGAGGGAGGAGTCCCCCCTCCTGGAGATCTCGATGGTCCTGCAAGGGGTCCGTCGGATCCTGCAGCAGCTGGCCGGGGCGCAGTCGTTGCGCGAAATCGTCATCGACGCCGAGTCCAAACGCATCATCTTCCGCTTCTTCCGCGCGTTCGAGCAGGAGGTCACCCTGGTGGTGGTTGTGCCCCGGGGGAAGTCCTATCGCCAGCACACCAACCGCTTGCAGCGGACGATCGCGGCCTTCAGCTTGGACTGACACACCCGGCGGTGATCCAGGGCCGCCCTTGAAGAGCATGTCCCCCAGGGTGGGGAAACCGGAGTCTCAGGCGTGGCGGCACGTACCACGGCGGTAGAGTTTTCCTCCTCTGTTGCGATCGCCCCAGGCACAAAGGTCTGGGGAGGGAGAGATACGGCCCGTTGCGTCCCCACCCGGCCCAGGCGCCTCACCACTCTGTCGTGGGCCCTGTACGACCTGGCCAATACGATCTTCTCGATGAATATCGTGTCGCTCTATTACTCGCTGTACGTGGTCAACGTAATGCATGCCCCCGACGCGGCCTACGGCTACGCCAATGGCATCTCCATGGGCCTGATGTTCCTGACCGCTCCGTTCCTGGGCGCCCTTTCGGACCAGTACGGCAAGCGAAAGCCCTTCCTGATTCTCTCCACCCTGGCCTGCGTATCCCTGACTTTCTTTCTCGGGGTAAAGGCGTTGCTGCCCTCCCTCGCCCTTTTCGTGGGTGCCAACTATGCCTTTGAGGCGGGGCTCGTCTTCTACGACTCGCTCCTCCCCGAGGTGAGCACGCCTGAGAATCGTGGCCGAGTAGGAGGTCTGGGCATCGGTTTGGGCTACCTGGGCTCCTTCATCGGCGTGGGCACGGGCCTCCTGATGCTCGAGCGCATCGGCTACAGTGGCATCTTCCGTCTTAGTGCCGTGCTCTTTCTCCTCTTTGCGCTTCCCTGTTTTCTCTTCGTTCGGGAGCGAGGGGTTACAGTTGCCCGCACTCCCTCGGCCCCTCTCTCCAGAGCCCGGAACGCGGTGCGTCAAGTGTTGGGCACCATTCGGGAGGTGAAGCGGTTCCCCGGACTGGGCCGCTTTCTCATCGGACGGCTCTTTTATGCCGATGCCGTCAATACGGTCATCGTCTTCATGGGCATCTACGTGACCAACGAGGTCGGCTATTCTGAGCGGGGGGCTCAGGTCCTCCTGCTCGGCGCCATTGGCGCAGCGGTTCTGGGCGGGATTCTCTGGGGCATGGTCGTAGACCGGAGGGGCCCAAAGCGAACCCTGGACACGGTGCTGATCCTCTGGATCGCCACGCTCCTCGGCATTCTCATGCTGGCGGTACTGGATCTGCCGCGCGGGCTGTTCTGGCCTTTGGCCTGTGCTGCTGGGGTGGCGCTGGGGGGAACGTGGGCTTCCGACCGCCCCCTGATGCTGGCTCTATCCCCTCCCGAAAAGGTCGGCGAATTCTACGGACTGTACAGCATGGTCGGCCGCTTTGCCAGCATTACCGGTCCAGTGCTGTGGGGGGTGATCGTCAACGAGCTCGGATTGGGGAGACCCGCTGCTGTGCTCGCACTTTCCCTACTGGTGATGGTCGGCTTCCTGATCCTGCGACCTGTTCGTGACGACCACAACCTCGCCCGGGAATAGCTGAGAGTCAGGGGCTGTTCAGTTTCCGTTGCAGAGCCCTCAGGCGGCACTCAGCGATCGGCTGACGTCGGTCCAGTCTGAGAAGGGAGAGCTCGGTAGCGGAAAAGATCTACCTCCCCGTGAATGCTGCCTCATCGGTCTACGTTCGGCTGCCGCGGGACCGGGGCGACGAACAATATGCAAAGAGTTCGCCTTGCCGGTATACACTTCTCCAGGGGATTGGGTAGCGTCCTCGCGCGCTGAGTGCGATTTCTGGGCGAAGGACAAGGAAATGGCCCAAGAGGAGTCTACGGTACAGGAAGCGGAGTCGTCCTGCCTGTCCGTCACGCTCGGCCTCGATCAACTCGAGGTGCCGGCTCTGGTCGTGGACCCGACCCTTCGGGTGAAGCAGGCCAATGCCTTGTTCCTCCAGCTGACGGGCAGAGGGCCGGAGACCGTGGTGGGACAGCTCTGCCACACGCTGATCGGCAATCGGGATTGCCCCTGCCGGCAAGCAGGGGAAAAGGAAGGATTCACCGCTTTTCTGAGAACCGCCAATGTCGGCTCTTCCGCTCTGCTGCGGGAAGTGGTGGTCCCGCTCCAGGGGCGGGGGGAGGCGCTGATTCTCTTTGCACCGGAAAGCGGCGACGCCGGGGACCTGGCGCAGTATTTCCAGGCGCAGAAGCTCGCCTCCCTCGGCGTTCTGGCAGCAGGGGTGGCGCACGAACTCCGTAACCCTCTGGCGATCATTTCCACCTCGCTTTTCTTCCTGAGCGATGTGCTGTCAAATGACGATCAGGTTGTGCAGAAGCACCTGCGCATCATGCAGGAGGAGATCGAGGCGGCGCGTCGGACCATCGAGGATCTCCTGAATTTCGCCCGCCCCTCCCCGAACATGATCTGTGAGGTCGATCCCAACCAAGTTCTGACGCAGGTTTTGAGCCTCGTCGATAAGGAGTTGCTCCGGTCCGATATTGAGATCAGGACCCGACTGGGCCACGTGCCGATGGTGGTGACGAGCCTGGACGTTCTGAAACACGCCTTCCTGAACATCCTCACCAACGCCATGCAGGCCATGCCCAACGGGGGAACGCTGTTCATTGAGTCCGAGCTCACCACCGACGCCCAGGGGCGACCGGTCGTTTGCGTTCGCTTCCGCGACACGGGTGTCGGCATGTCCGACGAGGAGCTTGCCCACGCCCTGGATCCCTTCTTCACGACGAAACCGGGAGGTACCGGTCTGGGGCTTTCCATTACCTACGCCAATTTGCGCCGGATTGGAGGTGACCTCCGGATCCGCAGCAAAGCGGGGAAGGGGACTACCGTGGAGCTCTCCCTGCCCGTGGGAGGTTGAGATGACGCCCTTGAGAATCCTTCTCGTGGACGACGAGCCCAACATGCTCGAGTCGCTCGGCGACGTGCTGAGCCGGGAAGGGCACTACGTTCTCAAGGCTACGGATGGCCGTTCCGCGATTCAGATCGCCGATCGAGAGGAACTCGACCTGGTGATCACCGATGTGCGGATGCCGGGCATGGATGGGATGACGCTCCTGCGGGAGTTGCGGGAGCGAGTCGCCTCCGCTGAGGTGATCATCATGACCGGATACGGCACCGTCGACGGGGCCGTGGACGCCATGCGCTACGGAGCATACCATTACCTCCTGAAGCCATTCCGACCGCGGATGATCCTCAGCGCCGTCCAGAAGATCGCCGAGCAGAAATCCCTGATGCAGGAAAGCACTTTCCTCAACGAGGTGATCCAGAGGAAGCTGGGACTGCACCGCCTCATCGGGACCTCTCCCCCGATGCAGCGCGTGTTTCAGCAGATCCGTACGGTAGCGCGCAGCGACGCCACCGTTCTCATCACCGGCGAAAGTGGCACGGGCAAGGAGCTCGTGGCGCACGCCATCCACTACCTCAGTTCCCGCCGCGATAAACCCCTGATCAAGGTCGCCTGCGCGAGCCTCCCCGAGTCGCTCCTGGAATCTGAGCTCTTCGGCCACGAGCGCGGGGCGTTCACCTCAGCCGTGGAGCGGCGAAAGGGCCGGTTCGAGCTTGCCGACGGCGGCTCGTTGTTCCTGGACGAAATCGGCGATATCCCGCCCTCCGTGCAGGCCAAGCTGGTGCGCGTCCTGGAAACGCGCGAGTTCGAACGGGTGGGCGGGACCCAGACCATTGCGGTCGACGTGCGCCTCATCGCCGCCACCCACAAGGATCTGGCCGCGCTGGTGGCCGAAGGCAAGTTCCGAGAGGACCTGTACTATCGGATCAACGTCGTTCCGATTCATCTGCCACCCCTGCGCGAGCGGAGACAGGACATCCCCGCGCTGGCCACCTATTTCCTCCGCTACTACGCCGCCAAGAACCACAAGCCGGTCCGTACCATCGACCGACATGCCCTGGCCGCCCTCGTGCGTTACTCCTGGCCAGGAAACGTGCGTGAGCTTCGGAACTATATGGAACGGGCGGTGCTTTTCTGCAAGGGGAGCACCGTTACGCTGGGTGACCTCCCCGAATGCGTGGTCCGGCCGAGCGCCGCGCGCCAGAGGGGTCAATCCGTCCGACTCGGGACCATCCGGGAGATCGAACGAAGCCTGATCCTCAACGTATTGCGCGAAACGGGCTGGAACCTGTCGCGAGCTGCCCAGATTCTGGGGGTCAGCCGCGGGACTCTATACAACAAGATGGAGCGTTACGGGATCCACCGCCCCGCAGAACAGGAAGATCTGGACCAGCCCAAAGCAGACCCGTAGCTCAAATCCAGCTGCAGCTATCCGCCCCTCATCTTGGACACGCCGCACCCGGGCCAGGCAAACGGAGGTTCTCCGCGCGTGGAGGGGGGAGGGGAATTTCGGCTTGCTTGGGAGAGGGCGGCTGCGTATATTTAGCGTGCCATGCACAGGGAATCGCACAGACGAGCGCCCGCGCGCGCCCCGAAACGAAAGGGACTGAGCCTGGACGCCGCAAATCTGCGGCTTCTCGGCATCGGGGTTGGGGTCCTGGGGCTGGGTTACCTGTTGCTGGCTCAGGGTCCCTACAACAGCTTCTGGTCTTTGACGCTGGCGCCGGTGGTGCTGCTCCTTGGCTATCTGGTGATCATCCCGGCGGCCATTCTTTGGCGAGGGAGGAAGCGAGGGGCAGAGTAAGCGCGCCGTACGTGGGCGGTTAGCTCAGGTGGTCGAGAGCGCCTGCCTTACAAGCAGGAGGTCACTGGTTCGAGTCCAGTATCGCCCACGAAGGATAGGGGTCGTGGTGCAGCTGGTTAGCACACTGGCCTGTCAAGCCAGAGGTCGCGGGTTCGAGTCCCGTCGGCCCCGCCAGAAAAGACCAAACCCCGCCGTTCGGCGGGGTTTTGCGTTTTCGGCGGCCATCCAAGGGGAGCGGGTAGCTCAGGGCTTTCGGTCGAGGGTGGCGTAAACGGTGGGAATCACAAGCAAGGTCAGGATGGTCCCGAAGATCAGTCCGCCCATAACCGTGATCGCCAGGGGAGCCCGGAGCTCAACCCCCTCCCCTCCACCCAGAGAGAGGGGCAACAGGTTGAGGACGGGGATCTTGTCCAGAATGCCCGTCATCGGGAGGAGCCCAAGGACCGTAGTCGTGGTGGTCATCAGGATGGGCCGGAGCCGGACCTGCCCCGCCTGCTTCAGCGCCTCGATCTTACCCACCCCTCGTGCACGCAGCTGATTGGCGTAGTCGATCAGCACGATGGCGTTGTTCACCACGATCCCGGCCAGCACGATCCCACCAATGAGCACCACCACACTCACACTCTGCCCGGTGAGAAGGAGCGACCACACCACCCCGATCAATCCGAAGGGGATGGTGAACAGGATCACAAAGGGATGGATAAGGGACTCAAACTGGCTGGCCATTACCAAGTAGACCAGGAACACCGCGAGGAGCAAGGCGAAGCGCATACTCCCGAAGCTGACCGCCATCTCGGTTGATTGGCCGGCCACCCTCAGGCTGAAGTCCGCAGGAAGGGGGATCCGCGAAAGCCTCTCCTGAACCTCCCGCACGGCGCTTCCCAAATCGCGGCCCACCACATTGGCCGAAACCACCGCCACCCGCTGCTGATCGACGCGGCGGATCTCCGCCGGCCCCTTCTCGGCGGTAATCCGGGCCAGAGCGGTCAGAGGCACCGGAGTGCCGCCAGGAGCGTTGACCGTGAGGTTCGCTACCGCGTTGAGGCTTTCCCGGACCTCCTCGGTGGCCCGGACGCGCACGTCGATCTTGCGATCCTGCCGCCGAAGCGAAGTAGCCACCTCCCCCTGGATCTTGCCGCGGATCTGGCTGGCGATCGTGGCAATGTCCAGCCCTAAGGCTGCCAGCCGGTCACGATCAAAGATGATCTGGATCTCCGGATTGCCCCCTTCGGTGCTGGACTTGATATCGCGGAGTCCTTCTACCTGGCTCATTTCGTTGGCCACTCGCTTGGCCAGCTCCTCCAGCGTCTGAAGGTTGTACCCCGCAATCTCCACCTCGATGGGCGTCTTCAGGCTGAACAGCGTGGGCCGCGAGAACTTCATCTCCACCCCAGGAACACTGGAGAGAAGGTCGCGCACGCGATTCATTGCCCTGAGCTCGCGCTCGCCCAGCATCCCTGGGCGCAGGCGGAAACTGATCTGCCCGATGTTCTCCCGCTCCTCGCTGGCCGCAAAGGCCGACTTCGACGAAGCCCCCGCGACGGTGTACACGGTTTCCATTTCGGGCAGCTCCATCGCCATGGTGGCCATGCGCAGGAGCACGCGATCCGTAGTCTCCAGGGGCGTACCGGCCGGCAGCTTCACGTCCGCGTAGAATTCCCCCTGGCTCATCTCAGGGATCAATTCGGTGCCCACAAAGCGGAGGGCAAAAAGGCTCGCCACGAGCAGCCCCAAGATCAGAGCCAGCACTTTTCCCCGGTGGGTCAACGCCCAGTTCAGGGCCATGGGGTAGGTGTTCCGCACGGCGCCGAAACTTGCGTCGAAGGCGCGCTGCACAGGTCGCAGAAGGAATTCCAGGCCGCGGAGGACAATCCCGCCCAGCCGAGACACGGTACGCATGGCCGTTGCGGAGTAGATCGTCCATGCGTGTCGAAGTCCCCCTGCCAGTGCCGCTGCAAGTCCCATAAGAAAGGTGACCATGGTCACTACGGACCAACCCAGCCGGACCACCCCTGCCGCGCGCAGAAGGAACAAAACGCACAACACGAACGCTGCCGTGACCCCTGCGGGGCGCAGCCTGCGGACCAGACTGCGGCGCTCCATCGTTGCCGCAAAGGTCGGCCAGTACCAAATGGTTACGGCCGTAAAGCTTACGGGCACGAGCCCGGCCAGAGCTAAAACCAAGCCGCCGCGTAAGAAAACAACCAGCCCGGCCCAAACCGCCGCGGCTCCAGCAGCCGCAAGCCCTGCCGGAAGGGCCCTCTCCCGGACGCCGAGCCCCATCCCCTGTCGCTCTGTCTGATCCACGATGCGCCGCAACTCCGCACCAGCCCCCGGCCCTACCGAGAGCGCAGAGAGCATCGGGATGATCGTCAGGGCCACCAAGAGCGACGCGGTGAGGGAGTAGGTCACGGTCAACGCCTGGTCGGAGAAGAGCTGCCCCGCAATCCCCTTGACGAAGATGATCGGGACGAACACGCACACGGTGGTCAAAGTGGAAGCGATGACCGCGCGGCCCACCTCGCTTGTGCCCTCGATCGAGGCTCTCACGCGGTCCGGCGTGCGCGACCGGTGCCGGTCGATGGACTCGAGCACGACAATGGAATTGTCCACCAGCATCCCAATCCCCAGGGCTAGGCCTCCCAGGGACATGATGTTCAGCGAAATCTTGCTTACGTACATCAGAAAGAACGTGACGACGACGGAGATCGGGATGGCCAGCCCAATGATCGCCGTGCTGCCCCAGTTGCGGAGGAAGAGGTAGAGCACGATCACGGCGAGCAGACCACCGGTAACAGCGGTGCTCAGGACATCGTTGATCGACTGCTGAATGAACCGCGACTGGTCCGACACAATCTGCATCCGCGCACCGCCGGAATACTGAGAAAGCTCCTGGTTGAGCTCGGCGAGCTTCTGCTTGACCCGTCGGGCCACCGACACGGTATTGGCGTCGGCTTCCTTGTAGACAGCGACCTCGACGGCCTCCCGACCGTTGATGCGCGTCACCACGCTCCGATCCTTGTGGGACTTCTGGACCCGCGCCACATCCCTGAGGTAAATCGGAACGCCGTTACGGCGGGCAATGACGATGTTGTTCATCTCGTCCGGCGTCACGAATTGATTGAGGGTGCGCACCAGATACTCGGCCTGCCCGTCCTTGAGTCGCCCACCCGTCAGGTCAATGTTCTCCTGCGCCAGACGGGAGACGACAAGCGTGATCGGGAGGTTCAGCTGTGCCAGGCGCGGCTCATCGATCAGGACGTGGATCTCCTCTTCCAGGCCACCGCTCACCTTCACGGCGGCCACGCCCGCCAGGCTCTCAATCTCCTGTTTGATCCGCTTCTCCGCCAGAAGCCGCAGGCCTACGAGACTTCCCTCTCCGTATAGGCCAATGCGCATGATCGGATCGAGGGAGGGGTCGAAGCGGTAAAGGACCGGCTTGCTGGCGTCCCTCGGCAGATTGAGCAGGTCCAGCTTCTCCCGCACCTCGAGTGAGGCGAAATCCATATTGGTGTTCCAATCGAACTCCACCACCACCTCGGAGAGGCCCGGCCTGGAGACGGAGGTAACCTCCACCACCCCAGACACGACGCTCACCGCTTCTTCGATGGGCTTGGTGATGAGATTCTCGACCTCCGCCGGGGCCGTGCCCGGGTATTCGGTCCGAATGGTGATTGCCGGGTAGGAGATGTTGGGCAAGAGGTCGATGGGCAGCTGTCGCAGCCCCACCAGGCCAAACACCATCCCGGCCAGGAAGAGCATCGATATTGTGACGCGGCGGCGAATGCTGAATTCCACAAGCTTCATAGAGTCGGTCACCTCATTGCGTCGAGCCAAGGCAGCCTGGTAAAACACTCCTTATGGCTGGCGGGCAGCCCGGACGACACCAGCCGCCCACCGCGCAAAGTCCTCCACGGCGACGTAAATCGTGGGCATGACGATGAGGGTGAGGAAAGTGCTGACGGTGAGCCCTCCGACCACAGCCAGTCCCACCGGCGCGTAACTGGCCGCGCGCCCCTCCACCGGCCCGAAAAGCTGGGGGAAGAGCCTGGGCAAGATCATGGGGGCCAGGCCAATGATGGTCGTCAGGGTGGTCATCAGAATGGGGCGCAGACGGTGCTGGCAGCCAAGAACCACCGCCTCCTGGAGGGGGTACCCTTTGGCGCGCCGCAACTGATTGATGTGATCGATCAGGATGATCCCGTTGTTGACCACAACCCCGGCAGCAACCATCATCCCCAGCCTTCCCATCATGTCCAGGCTGGTGTGGGAAACCCAGAATAGAAACGCCACGCCGATGAACGCGAAGGGCACGGCAAATAGGATCGTAAACGGATGGAGCAGGGACTCAAACAGCGAGGCCATGATCATCCAGACCAGAAGCACAGCCAGCCCGATGGCGAACCACGAGCTCTGCTCATCCCTTCGCATCATCCGGAAGGTGCGGCCCAGCTCCCAGTCGTATCCCGGTGGAAGACGAAGATCCGCGAGGGCTTGGTTCACCCTCTGACTGACGGAAAAGAGACCGCCGCCCTCCACATTTGCCGTCACTTGAATGACGCTCTTGCGCTGTTCGCGAGCGATCTCGTGAGGTCCGCGCGCCAGATCGAAGCTCGCCACCGAGCCCAGAGAAATGCGCGAGGTCCCCCCGGCGAGCACCGGCAGATCCTGAAGCTTCTCCACATTCATCCGGTCTTCTTCCCGCAGGCGGACCAAGATGTCGGCCTCCCGATCCTGGGTCTTGAACTTGCTGGAGGCGCGGTCGCTCAGGGCCTCGAAGATGGTTGAGGCCACCTGGCTTGTCGTGAGCCCGTATTTCTGGGCCTTGTCGCGTGCCACCCGGATCTCGACCTGCTCTTCCCCGGTCTCGAGATCCAGGTCGACGTCCTTGAGCCCGGGCACAGCCCGGAGACGCGCCCTCACCTCCTCCGCCAAGAGTCTTAACACCTCGGGAGAGGGGCCCCGCAGCTCCACGTTGATCCCCCCCTCCCCCGCCGGACCACGCATCCTGCGGATGTGGTACTCTACGCCGGCCAGCTGCGGCAGACGGGCACGCACCAGCTCGTACAGGGCGTAGGTCGACTTCTTCGCCTGCTCCGGCGGCGTAAAGAACACGGTGAAGTCGCCCCGCCTCTCGGAGAAATTGCAGGAGAGATTCTGGATCTCCAGCTCCTCCTTGTGGCTCAGCAGGGAATCCTCGATGGCCTGGAACAGCCTCTTGGCGTCCTCGATGCTATAGGAAGCCGGCATCACCACGTGGACCCCCATCTCGCGCTCGGGGACTTCCGGGACGTAGCTGCGGTCGATGTGCGTGTACAGGTAGATGCTGCCCGCAAAGAGCAGCACGGCCAAAGCGAAAGTCAAGCCCCGGTGGCGCAGGGTCCAGGTGACCACACGGCCGTACTTCTCCGTGAGCCACACGATGGACCTTGCCTTGGCCTTCTCCGGCCCCGTGAAGAGTCGGCTCGCGAGGAGGGGAATGAGGGTCAGGGCCACCAACATGGACGCCAGGGTAGCCGTGCAGATCGCCACACCGAAATCGTTCATCCATCGCCCCATCCCCGTCTTCTGCAGGAAGAGGAGAGGCATGAAGACGATCATTGTGGTCAATCCGGAAGCCCAGACGGCAGTGCCGACCTCCCGGGCGCCCACAATCGCAGCCTGCACGGCGCCCAACCCCTCCTCCTGCTTGTGGCGAAAGATATTCTCTACGACCACCACGGCGGGGTCCACAAGCATCCCCACCGCGAACATCAGCCCGGAAAGCGACACGATGTTGATGGTGATCTGCGAGTGGAAGGGCGGCTTCCGGATCAGGTACATGAACAGGAAGGTGAAGACAATGGAAATGGGGATGGCCAACAGGACGATAATCGTGCTGCGCAATTTCCGCAGGAAGAAGAACAGGACGCCGGCCGCCAACAGCCCCCCGTAGAGACCCGCGCGGCCGAGCTGATTGAGGCTGCGGACAATGTCCACCGACTGGTCGCGGAAGATCTGGTAGCGGAGGCCCCTGAGCTGAGGGAGCTGGCTCAAGCGCTTCAGCTCTTCCTTGACGCGCTGCGCCACCTCCACCACGTTGGCCGAAGACTCCTTGTAGATCCGTACGGTGACCGCATCGGCCCGGTTGAGGCGCTGGTAATTGAGCTTCTCCGGAAAGTCGTACCGCACATCGGCCACGTCGCCAAGACGAATGCTCGTGCCCCGGATCGGAAGATTCCGGATCTCCTCGATGCTCCGGAATTCGCCAACGGTGCGCAGAGTAAACTTCCGGCCTCCGTCTAAGACCCAACCGGCGGAGACGTTCTGATTATTGGTCCGGATGGCCCGCGCGACCTCGAAGGCGTCCAGGCCGTGCGCCTGGAGCCTCTCCTGGTCCAGCTCCACCAGGACCTGCTTCACATCCATCCCCGCTACGTCTACGTTGGCCACCCCCTCGATCCGCTGTAGCCAGGGGACAAGCATCCGTTGGACGATGTCGTAAAGTTCGGCCTGATCACCCTCCCAACCAATGACGAAGTGCAGGATCGGGGCATCGGTGGTCTGCCAACGGCGGATGTAAATTCTCTCCACGTCGCTGGGGAGCTCGGCGCGGACACGATCCAGCCGATCGCGCACCTCAACAGAGGCCAGATCCATGTCCGTTCCCCATTCAAACTCCAGTCGGATGTTGGCGCCGTTGCTGCTGGACCGGGAACTGATGGTTTCCAGATGGCTGAGCGTCCCCATCATGTCCTCGACGGGGATGGTGATCAGCCTCTCGACCTCTTGCGGAGACGACGATCGATATGGGATGAAGATGTTCAGGTTGGGCCAGGAGAGGTCGGGGAAGAACGTCAACGGCAGACGCTGATAAGACAAGATCCCCAGCACCAGGACGCTGAGGAAGAGCATCAGCGTGCCCACCGATTTTCGCACCGACAACTCAGGCAGATTCATTGGCCCACTCACCTCACCCGGTTAAGGCTTGCTTTCCCGACGATGGGGTCAGGTCAACCTTCGGCTACTCCTCAGGCCGACGAGGAGGACCACCTCCAGCGGCTCGCATTTTCTCGAACAGGAAGCGCGCCCGCGCCTGCAGGTCTCCGGCAAAAGCTGGGTCTTGGAGCTTCTTCCGGTATTCCTCCTGCACGCCCGGAATCTGGAAGGCGCGCGCCTCGATGCGGCGCAGCCGTTCCTCCGTAATGGGCCCAGAGGCGCCCGGTCCGCCCGGCAACGGAGCCTGGGCCGCCGGTCCGCCCGCAGCGGGAACGGCCTCGGCCGCCGCACTTGCTACCGCGACCGGAGCGGCACCGCCCGGAGCAACCACTCGTACGGGCATCCCTTCACGCAGTCCCTCCTGGCCCACGGTGATCACCGTATCGCCTTCGGCCAGACCTTCGAGCACTTCCACCTTGTCGCCGTTGGTGTAACCGAGCTTCACGGGGACTTCATGGGCTCTTCCGTTCCGGATCACAAACACCATGTCCCGCTCACTCTCCAGGACCAGGGACTTCTTGGGGATGACCAGAGCGTTCGGGTGGGTGTCGGTGAGGAGGTAGACGGAGGCGAACATGCCGGGCCGCAGGATGCCATCCCTCTTGCTGATCTCCACCGTAACCTTCACCGTCCCTGTGGCGGCGTCGACGACCGGGCTGATCATCCGAACCCGACCCCAGAAGACGCGGTCAGGGGCCGGCTCGACGGTGATCCGTGCCATTTGCCCCACCGTGATCTTCCCGATGTCCTTTTCGGGCACGTGAATGCGGGCCAGCAGCGGCTCGAAGTCCGCCATGGCGAAGACCACGGTGTTGGGATTGACCATATCCCCGAGGTCGACGAAGCGTTGGGTGATGACGCCACCGATGGGAGCTCGAATGCGGCTGTATTCCCACTGCAACCGAGCGGCGTCGTGTTGCGCCTGGGCCGTCTGGAGCTCCAGCCGCGCCTGCTCGTAGGCCTCCTTGCTGGCCAGATTCCGTTCGAACATCTGCTTGGCACGTTCGAAGGCCTGTTGCGCATTCTCGAGCCGCGCTGCGGCCTGGTCGAGCGCAACTTTGAGCTCCCGGTCGTCGATCCTCGCCAGCACCTCACCTTCCCGCACCACATCCCCCTCTTCGGCCCGCAGCTCCACCACGACACCGGAGACCTTGGCGATCACATCTACGGCCCGTTCCGGCTCCAGCGAGGTGGTGGCGAGAATGTAGTGGGACACGGTGTCGCGTCGCGCAATCGCTACCTCCACTGGCAAAGCTGCCGCCGACCGGTCCGCGAAGGTCCCCATCATCCGCGGGTCCGGTTTCGGAGAGGAGTTCCGCCCGCACGAGGAACCAAGCCCGGACAGCACAACCACAGCCATGACCAGCGGCCATCTTCCCCGAATGAGCCGAGTTGCTATACCCATCGATTTCGCTTCGAGCATCGGTTCTTCAGCCTCCGTTTCAACCTGCTGGATTCGTACATCTCGCAAGACGTTAGTACACCACACCGGACTCATCCTTGCGGAGTGTCTTTCGCTCACGTCCCTTGAAACCCCGGGCGCTGGAGCCGGGTTTCGTGACCCCCCACTGCACCCCGGGCTTCCCATCCCAGCGGTCGGAGTCCGGGGCTAAAGGGATGGATCGTACAGGGGTGCGCCTCAAAAGGCCGATACCGGGCTCGGCCAGCCCCCGCGATGGGAACGCCTGGACGCGCACCCTCCAAGCCAGTCAGGGCAAGACCACGAGCTTCTGGCTGCGGATCAGGTTCCCACAACGGAAGACCACCAGATACAGGCCGGAAGGGACTGCCTGCCCCTCGTCGTCGCCGCGATCCCAGGTGAAGGTCTCGCCCCCACCGTAGTACCAGCCCTCAAATAGGGTTCGGATACGCTGCCCCCGCACATTGCAGATCGCGAGCGAGATGTGCCCTGGGGCGTTGCGACCGTACTGGAAGCTCACGGTGGTCGTCGAACGCATCGGATTGGGGAAAGCAGGATTCAGACGTAAGGCCTCCTGCCCAGGTAGGGGTACCACGCGCAGCTCTTTCAACAGCCAGTTGTCGGGATCAACCTCTAAGCTCTCCGCCCAGGAGTTCGCCAGGGGCACACGCAGGCGAAGGGCGAAGGTGTCTGAGACCGAGCGCGTCCAAAGGGTATCCCGCTGGCGCCAATCTTTTCCCCTCGTCTCGATCTCCACAGGCAGGGCGAACAGGGGCCCATCCTGGAGCTGCGTAATCTCCACCGTTAGCTGGCCCGGCATCTTCTGCCACCAAGTGACAGCGAGGATCGGGTGGCCTGAGCGGTAAAGCCACTGGTCGAAAAAGGAATCGAGAGGTAAGCCGGAGACCTCCTCCGCCACGGCCTGGAAGTCCCGCGTAGCGGCGTTCCCAAAGGCGAAGCGCTCCCGGTACCTTTGAAGGATCCGGAAAAACGCCGAGTCTCCTACCAGGAAGCGAAGCATGTGGAGCACCCAGGCTCCCTTGTCGTAAACTGTTGCCCCCCACATATAGGCTGCGGGAGGGTTGTACACCGCAAAGGGCCCCAAGCGCTTCTCCTCGGCGAAGTACCTGCTGGCGAACTCGCGGAGGATACTCTGTGCAGCAGGGCGTCCGTACAGAGACTCCACAAAGAGTACCTCCGCGTAGGAAGCGAAGCCCTCGTTCAGCCAGAGATCGGCCCATTCCTGTAACGTGACCAAGTCCCCCCACCACTGGTGGGCCAGCTCGTGGACGAAGACCCGTTCGTAGCGCCTTGACCCATCCACCAGAGCATCGCTCAGAGTCGTCAACGTCTGGTGCTCCATGGCCCCCCGACACGGGACCATGGCCGAGCCGTATTTCTCGAAGGGGTAGGGGCCGAACAGCCGGGCGAAAACCGTCAAAGCCAGCGGAAGGTTCTGGAAGTCCTTGCGGGCCGCTTCTTTCGCCTCCGGGTACACGAAGTGCACGATCGGCAGCGTGTCGCCGGTCGCCAGGATCAGATCCTGCCGCAGGGTGTCGTACAGAGAAGCCGCAAGGGCGAAGAGGTAGGGGGCCATGGGGTACCGAGACCGCCAGTGGTAGGTCGCCAGCTGATCCCGTACGAATGTCTGGGCGAGCAAACCATTGGACGCGACCGTCCACGGGGCTGGCACCGTCGCGATGAGTTCAAAAAGAGCCTTGTCGGATGGGTGGTCCTGGCAGGCAACCCAGGTGTGCGTCATCGAAGGGGGGTAGGAGTAGATGCCTTCCCCGACG
This sequence comes from candidate division KSB1 bacterium, assembly GCA_034506315.1. Classification (GTDB taxonomy): domain Bacteria; phylum Zhuqueibacterota; class Zhuqueibacteria; order Oleimicrobiales; family Geothermoviventaceae; genus Zestofontihabitans. Next base: position 81,209 of record JAPDPT010000001.1, read on the forward strand.
GTGAAGACCGCCTTCGGCGAGAAAAAGAACCCTCCGAAGCCGTCGTTGGTGGGTCGGCCGTGGTAGAAGATGCGTACCCTCACGGTGTCGCCCGCAGAAGCGGCCCGTGGCAGGGCGATTTCGAGCTGCCTCGAGCCCTGGCGGATCCCCACTTGCACATCGTCGACCAGAGCCGAGTCTGCCCTCAGGGCCACAAGGTCCAGCCGCAGGGAGGGGGTTCCGGCGTCGCGACACACGGCCGTCAGTTGGAGATCCCCGTGGATCTGCTCCTGATCCCGATCCACCGCCAGCCGGAGGACGTACCGCAAGACATCCCAGGAAAAAGCAGGCTGTTCGAACTCCGTCCGGACAGGTCGCCGTTCCAGCTCGTAAACGGCGAGGGGGGCCGTCTGGGCCGAAAGCACCGCCGGTGTGATTCCCACCCAGGCTACCAAGCAGCTTTGCAGGCAGCGCGTCGTCATCTCTTCCCGGCTCGACCCAGAACCAAGATGTAGTAGACGCTGATCCCCAGAACGAATACGTAGCCGAGGATGACCACTGGCTCGCGCGCGCGGAAAAACATTTCGTAGGCCAGTCCTGCCAGACTCAGCGAGCCCCATACGAGACCGCGCAGCACGTACTTGTGCACCCATCGCGTAGTGGGCATAGAAGACACTCCCATTCTACCGTGCTTGCGGGGCTGCGGCTTCTTCGACCTCGGCGGAAACCAGTCTGCGCAGAGGTCCCCGCAGATGGACGGGAGTCATCCCCGCGACAGCGCTCGCGTGGCGCCCTTGTCCCGCCTCTCCGTGAGCTCCCTGGGGGCGGCTGCGTGTTCCGGCGCCCCTCACCCCAGGACAGGTCATCCGACTCCGCCCTTCCCACCCCTCCGATTCCCAGACAGGCAGCCGGCTACTCGATCTCCTCCAGGTCCAGGAGCGGGGCGCCCCGCACGTAGTGCTCGAACCAGTTGAACTCTTTCTTGATCTTTTGCACCTGGTGCCGGGGTTCCTGGAGGCTGTGACCTTCACGGGGGAAAGCGACGAACTCCACAGGGCAACCGTTCCGCTTCAGCGCCACGTACATCTCCCGACTCTGAGCGAAGGGTACACGGGGATCGTTTTCCCCGCAGAAAATCAGGGTCGGGGTCCGGGCGTTTTTTGCGTACAACACGGGCGATTTGCGCAGCCAGAACTCCCAGTTGTCGTAGGGCGAGGAGGCGTGCCAGATCTCCCGGATGTAGCGCATGTCCGTTTGTGCGTAGAAACTAAACCAGTCGGCACCCCCGGCTCCGGAAGCGGCCGCGCGGAACCGATCCGTATGCGTCACAGCCCAGTTTGTCAGGTGGCCACCCGCACTCCACCCGTGAACGACCAGGCTATCCGGATGAGCGACCCCTCGCTGGATCATGGCCTCGACGCCCGTGACCAGGTCATCCCAATCCTTCTCGAAGTAGTGGCCGATGATGGCCCGCATCCATTCATCCCCGTAGCCGGTGGAGCCGCGGTAGTTGGGCTGCAAGATCGCGTAGCCCGCTCCCGCCAGAACGTGGGGATAGGTAGCCCAGCTGGCCGAGAAGGCGAGCTGGTACGAGCTCTCGGGACCGCCGTGAATCTGTAAGGCAAGCGGGTACTTCCTTGCGGGCGAATAGTCGGGCGGCAAGATCAAGATCCCTTCCACCTCTACACCGTCGGAACTGTTCCAGCGGACGATCTCCGCTCGGGCAAGTTGAAGTGTGTCGAGCCAGGCGTTGAAGCGAGTGAGTTGGGTGACACGGAAACCGTCGGGGTCAAGAATGTACAGGTCAGCCGGATGCTGAAAATCACTGCGCAGGCAGACAAGCCGACGGAGGGAATCCCGGTAGTGGAAGCTGCCGAAAACCCCTGGAAAGTCCGTTTTCCTTTCCCACTTGCCGGAGAGGGGATCCAGTGAGAACCACTGGGTGGTGACGCCACAGTTGGCGGTAAAGAGGATGCGATCGGGCTTGCCCCTGCGTGTCATCCAGGCGTGGCTCAGAACCTGCCAGGGGAAGCCAGGGAGGAGGTCCCGTGCCCGACGAGTCTCCAGGGAAAGCCAGAAGATCGAGTCCTGATAGTAGGTCTCCAGGTTCTCGTTGGCATCGGAGATAAACGTCAAAGCCGACCCGTCCGGGACCCACTCCAGGCTGCGCTCGATGGCCTGGTTCTCTGTGAGCCTTTCGAGACGACCGGTCTGGAGATGGTAGAGGTAGATCTCGTTACGGGCGTCGTCGTCCCGATTGGGGGATGGCGCGGCGATAAACGCCACCCGTTCGCCATCCGGAGACAGGCGAAACGTGCGCAGGCTGAATTCTCCCTGCACGACCTTGCGCACGGCCCCCGAGGGAACCGTCACCTCCCACAGGTGTACGCTCGGCTGATTTTTCTCCAGGAGGTAAGCATCCCACTTGTCCTTGCGCCTTTTCTCCTGCTTGCGGTCCAGGGTGTCGGCTGCCAGGAAATAGATGCGAGTCCCCGATGGGTGCCATGCGTACTCGCCCACCGAGCCGGAGAAGCGGGTAAGACGGAAGGCTTCGCCACCGTCGGCGCGCATCAGGAAGAGCTGTGTCTTTTCTTCCCGATCGGAGCGGAACGAGATCCACTGGCCGTCGGGTGACCACTGCGGATCGTAGCAGCTGGCTTTGCCATAGGTTAGCTGCACCGGCTCGGAGCCGCCTGAGGTCGCCACGCGCCACACGTGGGTCACGTAGCTATTCTGGTCCCAGTCCACCTGGCGTACCGTGAACAGGACGGTGCGGCCATCCGGAGAAAGCTGCGGCGATCCCAGCTGCCGCACCTGGAAGAGGTGTTCAACTCTCATCGGCCCAGCCATGGCCGCAAACCCCAGGAAGGTGGCCAGATAGATTGCCGCGATCAGCCGTGCGTGTCTCACGCTTCGCCTCCCCATCTTCCATTGCCCACAGCAGCCTGTCGTCGGGCCTTGGGAACAGGCCCGCGCGTCGCACAACGCTCGAAGTTACAAACAAGCGCCGGATAAGCAACCGCGAATTGGGATCGCGGATGCCCGCAGAGCCGCCGGGGCCTTCGCCTGGCGACAGGCCGACGTTAGAAGGAAAGGAAAATGTCCTTGGAGAGAAGGCTCCGTTTCCTAACTTTCCCCGGTCATCCTGTTCCGGCCACGGGGGCGGTCTGCGACATCTTGCCAAGCGAAGCCACTTGCGGAGGTGAGGATGGGCGGCAGCAGCCGTAGGTTGGAAGGCAAGCGGATCCTGATTACCGGAGCCAGTACGGGTATCGGGAAGGCGTGTGCTATTCGGGCGGCCCAGGAGGGTGCGGCCGTGGTGGGGGTCAACTACGCCAGCCACGGGGAGGCTGCGCGGGAGACGGCCGCGGAAGTGGAGCGGGCCGGCGCCCGGGCGATCCTTCTCCGCGCCGACGTTTCGGCCGAGGCGGAGGCGACGCGGCTGGTCGCCGAGTTCGTCACGGCGGCGGGCGGCCTGGAGATCCTGGTGAACAACGCAGGAGCCCTCCTTCAGCGCCATTCCATCGAGGATATGCCGACCGAATTATGGCGGCGGGTGTTCGCCCTCAACGTCGATGGAACCTTCTTTGTCACGCGGGCGGCCCTTCCCTACCTGAAGCGCAATGGAGGGGCCATCGTCAATATCACATCCGTGGCTGCCTACACGGGAGGAGGGCCGGGCTCCGTCCATTACGCCTCCGCCAAAGGCGCCGTGGTCACCTTCACCATCGGATTGGCGAAGGAGCTGTCCCCCTACGGCATCCGCGTGAACGCCGTGGCCCCTGGCCCCATCGCCACGCCTTTCCACGAGCGTTTCTCCAGCCCCGAGCAGATTCGACAGTTCGAGCAGGCCACCCTCCTACGCCGGCTGGGCACACCGGAGGAGGTGGCCGAGGCCGTCATCTTCCTGGCCAGCGAGGCCGCTTCCTACATTACCGGCGCGACCATCGACGTGAACGGCGGCATGTACTTCCGGTAAACGACGAGGGACAAGTGTGGACAGATCGACTAGGATGCTCCTGCTGGCCGGATGGGGCCTTCTCGCGCTGGCCCAGAGGGTTGGAGCCAGTAACTACCCCTTTGCCAGGCTGAGCGAAGAGATCCAGGCTCTGCAGCGCCGCTACCCGCGCCTCATCCAGGTGAGCAGCATCGGCCAGAGCGTGCAAGGCCGGGAGCTGTGGCTCATCACGCTCACCGACCTGGAGGCGGGCCCTCCGGAAGCAAAGCCGGCCCTGTTTGTCGCCGGCAATCTCGAAGGCCATCACGTTTCGGCGAGCGCCATGGTGTTGGGCATCGCTCGCCAGCTGGCGGAAAGCTGGAGCCGTTCGGATTCGGTACGGGAGCTGCTCGGCCGCCGCACCTTCTACCTCCTGCCCAGGGCCAATCCTGACGGCGCTGAACAGGCCTTCGGCCCACCCCGCTGGGAGCAAACCGCTAATCTTCTCCCTTGGGACGAGGACTTCGACGACTCCGTGGACGAAGACGGCCCCGAAGACCTCAACGGCGACGGCTGGATCACCCAGATCCGCGTCCCCGATCCCGATGGCGACTACATCGCCGATCCCGAGGATTCCCGCGTCCTCAGAAGGATCGATCGGGCAAAAGGGGAGGTCGGCCAGTACAAGGTCTACCTGGAAGGAATCGACAACGACGGGGATGGACAGTACAACGAGGACGGCCCAGGCGGAATCCACCTGGACCGCAATTTTCCTCACGCCTACCCCTACCACCAGCCGGGGGCAGGCCGATATCAGCTGCAGGCGCCCGAGGCAAGGGCCATTGTGGACTTTCTGCTCGCGCACCGGAACGTGGCGGCCGTACTGAGCTTCTGCCTGCACGATAACCTGCTCAGCCCGCCCCAGAGCTCTCGGCAGGCAACTGAGGCGCGCGAACGCGAGGAAGTATCCCCGCCTCCGGGAGTCCGTGGCCCCCGGCGCCCTCGCCAACCCGCCACCACGGTGCACCCGGAGGACGCCGTCTACTTCCAGCGAGCTGCCCACGTCTTCCGGACGATGCTCGGGGCCCCCGAAAAGTCCCTCCTTGAGCTGCCCAAACCGGAAGGCGCGTTCTACGAGTGGGCCTACTTTCACTACGGGGTGCCTTCCTTCGCTACTCCGGGATGGTATCCGTCGCTCGAGGAGACGCGTCCTTCTGGGCCCGACACGGCGCGCGGCGACGGGGGTAATCAGCGCGAGGTGGAGCGCAGACGTCCGACGCGGCCAGTTCGCCAGAGTTCCGAAGCCAGTCAACCCAGCCCCGATCTCCAGTGGCTGCGATGGCTGGAGAGGTGTGCGGGAGGCGCCGGCTTCCTCTCCTGGACGCCCTTCCGGCACCCCCAGTTGGGGCAAGTGGAAATAGGGGGTTTTCTGCCCGGTGCCCGCGTGAACCCACCGGATTCTCTCCTGCCCGATCTTGTCCATCGACACGCACGCTTCTGCGCCGAACTGGCGCGCTGGTTGCCGCAGGTCGAGTTGGACTCCGTAACCGTAAAGCCGCTTGCGGAGGAGGTCTTTCGCCTGAGCGTGCGGGTTCGGAACCAGGGCTACTTCCCCACCGTGTTGGCGCACGCGGCCCAGGCGCGGGCTGTGAAACCGACGCGCATTGAGATTGAGACAGAGGCCCAGCTGCTGAGCGGCACAAGAATCACCTTCCTGGATCCGGTCCCGGGATCAAGGAGCGCCAAAGCCGAATGGATTGTGCGCGGCAAGAAGGGCCAGTCCGTCAAGATCACGGTGATCGCCGAGAAGGCCGGAACCGTTCGACGCGTCGTCCGGCTCTGAGGTAGGGCCAGAAGCACGAGGTAAAGGGATGCGGATTTGCCGGATTCTTCTCCTCGCGGGGGTGATCTTAGGCGGAGTCGTTAGGCCGACGTGGCCAGGTGACCCTGATCGGCCTCACCGGGTGCCCCTCTCGTTCGACCGATTCTACGATTACCCCGAACTCGTCGAAGCCTTCCGGACGCTCGAGAGGAACTACCCCAAGCTCCTCCGTCTGCGGACCATCGGTAAGAGCGTGCAGGGACGAGACCTCCTCCTGGCCACCATCGTGAATCCCGATACCGGGCCGGAGCGGCAAAAGCCCGCGATGTACATCGAGGCGAATGTGCACGGCAACGAGGTCCAGGGAGCGGAGGTGTGCCTCTACACTGCGTGGTACCTCCTCGAACACTACGGGAAGATTCCGAAGGTCACGGAGCTCGTCGATACCCGGGTGTTCTACATCGTGCCCACCGTGAACCCCGATGGACGCGCCTGGTGGTTCGAGCATCCGAGCACCAGTAGCTCCTCGCGCAGCGGGCTCCGCCCAGTGGACGAGGACAACGACGGCCTGCTGGACGAGGACGACTTCGATGATCTCGATGGGGATGGACACATCTGCCAGATGCGCAAGCGCGTAGCGTTCGGAGATTACCGCGTCAGCAGCGCCGACCCCCGCCTGATGGAACGGGTGGAACCAGGTGAGGTGGGCGACTACATCCTCTTAGGCTTCGAGGGGGTAGACAACGACGGCGATGGCCTTCTCAATGAGGACGGACCCGGAGGCTACGATCCGAACCGAAATTGGCCAGCCGACTGGCAGCCCAACTACGTCCAGCCAGGCTCAGGCGACTATCCCCTCTCCCTGCCCGAGTCGCGGGCCGTAGCCCAGTTTCTCCTGGAGCACCCCAACATTGCTGGCGTGCAAAGCTACCACAACTCCGGCGGAATGATCCTTCGAGGCCCCGGAGCCGAGAGCATCCCCGAGTATCCGATGGCCGACGTGCGGGTATACGACCGCCTGGGGGAAGTAGGCGAGACGATCTTGCCGTTCTACCGGTATGCCGTGATCTACCGTGACCTGTACACCGTGCATGGAGGATTCATCAACTGGACGTACGAGGGCCTGGGGATCTTCTCCTTCTCCAATGAGCTTTGGAGCTCCTACGAGTACTTCAAGAAGGCACCGGGGCGCGAAGAAGGGCGCGACTGGCGATCCTCGTTCTTCTCCCGCGACGCGGAGCGGATGAAGTTCAATGACCTCGTGGAAATGGGCTCGATGTTTGTGGAGTGGCATCCCTACAAGCACCCAGCCTTCGGTGAAATCGAGATCGGCGGGTGGAAAAAGTGGGCTTGGCGCGTACCGCCGGCGTTCGCCCTGGAGGAGCTTTGCCATCGCAACTGCGCCTTCACCCTCTTCCACGCCGACCAGATGCCCAAGGCAGCGATCCACGAAGTGACCGTGGAGAAGATGGGACCGCGACTGTTCCGGGTGCGCGCTGTGCTGGCTAACGAACGGATCATCCCCACGATGTCCCAGCAGGCCATCCGCCACAAGCTCCACCGCCCAGACCGCGTCTCGATCGCAGGGCCCGACCTGCGCGTGCTGGCCGGGGGCCTCGTCAGCGACCGCTGGCTCGGCAAGATGCAACCCGTCGAACGCCGTCCTCAGGAGATCCGTCTCGAAGACGGCATTCCCGGGATGGAGGAACGCGTGGTCGAGTGGATTGTGGAAGGCGCCGGACGCGCGCAGATCACCCTGGATTGCGTGAAGGGGGGAGTGGCCTCCCGGGTCGTCGATCTGCGCTGAAGGACCGACCCCGCCGGTCTTCGCCTGCCTGCGATCGGGCGACCCGAAACCATCGGCGGAACCGGTACATCCTCTGCGTTCGCACCCCGGGCCACGCGGAGAGGGAACCGCCCGTGGATTCGGAATTGCTCGTCCCGCAAGGGCCTGTGGAGCGATCTTCACATCCTGGAACCCATTTCCTCGGTGGCTCGTTCACCCGACGCGAAGACTCCGGGCGCGGGTGAGGAGCCATGGCGGGCAGAGGAGGGGTCGCGATCCTGACAGTGCTCCTGATCCAGGCGGGGGGAGGAAGGGTCTTACCTTCTTCCTCCGTAGTCCTGCGCCGGCCTTGCGCCCCCCAAAAGGAATTCGTCGTCTCCATGCCCAGGCCACCGGGCTTCTTGCGCACGGCGGCGCGACTTGCCCCGTCGAGTCAGGAGGAAGCCTTCCACTACCGATCTCAGCTGCTACGGGTAGCCGGACAAGCCGCCGGGCGCTGGATCCCCGACACCACCTCATTTTCCAGCCTGTGCACCTTCCTCAATCGATTGCCCAAGGCGCAACGGGACCGGGTTCTGGCGTACGGGCTTCTCGCCCCCGCCGCCTTCAGGGCGCAACACGTGGTCAGACGCCTGTGGGGGCGCTGGCGACTCCCGCTCCTGGAGCCGGCTGGCTTGGCGTTGCGCCTCAAACCCCTACGCCCATGGTCGAGGGCATCGTTGACCTTCGAGTTGCGCCTCAATCACCAGAAAGTGGGCTACCTTCGGTTTCCGGCCTGGCGGACCAGCGTCTACTGCGTGCGCGCGGAGAGAGGCTCCAGCTACAGCCTCTGGCGCTCTCTGTCGCGCACCTACGCCCTTGCGCTCGCGCACTACCGCGGCGTAGGTTGGCAGTCCGTGGTGCTGGTCCTGAACAGGAACGCCGCGAACTCCGTCGGCTATGTCCAATTGGAGCGAGTACGGGAACCTGGGCGTGGCTACTGGTCCCTGATGCTCACCTGGAGCCTGGCCTGGGTACCCCCCGTGGCAGGCAAACCGGCCGGTCCTCCCCGTCAATCGGGCCGGTAGCCGGTCCAGCGCGTGATAACCCTCCACAGCTCGCGGCGGCCTCGTCCGTCGATTGCGGAATAGGCCAAGACCTCTTCGGCGCCGAGCGCCGCGAACGTCTGTTGGTGCAGGGCCAGTTGGCGCTGCAAAGCAGCGGTAGAAAGCTTGTCCGACTTGGTGGCCGCAACGACGAACGGGAGGGAAAGGGACTGGAGCCACTCGGCCATCTGCCGGTCCAGGGGCGTGGGCTCGTGCCGAAGATCGGCGATGAGGACCACGCCCCGGAGTGAGCGCGATGAGCGGAAGTAGCCCTCGATCAGGCTCCGCCAGTTCTCCCGCATCGCTTTGGCCACGCTCGCGAAGCCGTAGCCCGGAAGGTCCACGAGGTACAGGTGCTCTTCCACCCGGTAGAAATTGATCGTGCGCGTCTTCCCGGGGGTGGAGCTGGTGGAAGCAAGTCCCTTTCGCCCCACGAGGGAGTTGATTAGGCTGGATTTCCCCACGTTCGACCGTCCCGCAAAGCTCACCTCCGGCAGGCCATCGCGGGGGAGATTCTGTAGGTCGCCGACGGCCCGGTAGAAACGCACGTTCACTGACTCCCACCCTCCGTCGGGTGCGTGGCAGAGGCTGGCTCTTCCACGAGAGCGAGGGAGAGCACATCCTCGATATGGCGCGCAAGGCGAATGTCCAGGCCTCTGCGCAAAGCCTTGGGAAGTTCGAGGAGATCTTTGCGGTTCTTCTCCGGGACCACGACGACCCGGATCCCGGCCCTCTGCGCCGCCAGAAGTTTCTCATTCAGGCCGCCCACCGCAAGGACGTTCCCCCGCAGGGTGATCTCGCCGGTCATGGCCACGTCGGGACGGACCTTGCGTCCGGAGAGAGCGCTGATGAGAGCCACCGCCATGGTGACCCCGGCCGAGGGGCCATCTTTGGGAATAGCGCCTTCCGGCACATGGATGTGGATCTCGCTCTGCTCGAAGATGCGAGGATCGATGCCGAAGTCTGACGCGTGGGCGCGGGCGTAGGTCAGCGCAGCCCGCGCCGATTCCCGCATCACCTCCCCCAGCTGCCCGGTGAGAATCACGTCGCGATTGCCCGGGATGACCGAGGCCTCGACGATCAGAAGCTCTCCTCCGTACGGGGTCCAGGCGAGGCCTGTGGCGGCGCCCAGCAGATAATCCTTTTCCGCAGGCGTCTCCACGAACTTTGGCACCCCCAGGTATTTTCGGACCGACCGCTCTGTCACCACCACCGGAAAGCGGAGCTGGCCGCTTGCCACTTCCCTGGCGACCTTGCGGCAGATGGCGGCGATCTCCCGCTCCAGATTCCGAACGCCCGCCTCCCGCGTGTACGCGCGGATGAGGCTCCGGATTGCTCGGTCCGTGAAGCGCACCTGCTCCCGCGCCAAGCCGTGCTCCCGAAGCTGCTTCGGGATCAGAAAACCGCGCGCAATTTCCAGCTTCTCGTGCTCCAGGTAGCCAGGGAGCTCGATGATCTCCATTCGGTCCTGCAAGGGCTCCGGGATGTTGTGCCGAACGTTGGCCGTAGTGATGAACAGTACTTCCGAGAGGTCGTAGTCGACATCCAGGTAGTGATCGTTGAAGGCGCGATTCTGCTCCGGGTCCAGGACCTCCAGCAGGGCTGCGGAGGGGTCGCCCCGGAAATCGGCGCTCATCTTGTCTACCTCGTCCAGAAGGAAGACGGGGTTCACGGTGCCGGCGCGCCGGATGCCCTGGATGATCTTGCCCGGCATGGAGCCGATGTAGGTGCGGCGGTGGCCGCGGATCTCTGCCTCATCGCGGACGCCTCCCAGGGATACACGCACGAATTTTCTTCCCATCGCCCGCGCGATGGACCGCCCGAGGCTGGTCTTCCCCACGCCCGGAGGCCCGACGAAGCACAGGATGGGCCCTTTCATTCGACCGACCAGTTTGAGCACCGCCAGGTGCTCCAGAATCCTCTCCTTGGGCTTCTCCAGCCCATAGTGATCCTCATCAAGGATACGGCGGGCTTCCTCCAGGTCCAGCCGGTCTTCCGTGCGCACATTCCAGGGCACGGCCAGGAGCCAATCCAGGTAGTTGCGGGAGACGGTGGCCTCCGGGGACATGGGAGACATCTTGCGCAGTTTCTCCAGTTCCTCAAGCGCCTTTTCCTCCACCTCCTTGGGCATTCCCGCCTGCTCGATCCTCCGCTTGAGCTCGGCCAGCTCGGGATCGTACAGCCCTTCCTCGCCCAGCTCCTCCTGGATGGCCCGCATCTGCTCCTGGAGGTAATAGGTGCGCTGGGAGCGCTGAATGCGGCTCCGAACTTTCTCCTCGATGCTCTTCTCCAGCTCGAGGATCTGCCGCTCCGATTCCAGAAGCTCCAGCAAGGCCAGGAGCTGGTCCTGAAGGCTGGGGGCCTCCAGAAGGGCCTGCTTGGTCGGGAGGTCGCGCAGGATGTGGGCCGAAATAAAGTCGGTCACCTGCTGCGGAGAGGAAAGCTGCTCGAGGCTGACGAGCACGTCGTCCGGGATTTCCCGGTTGAGCCGGACGTATTCGCCGAAGAGGGACTTGGCGTGCCGCAGGGAGGCTTCGATCTCCGGAGTGGTCCGCTCGTCGACATGTACGATATCTACGGTAGCTTCGAAAAACTTCGGGTTCCGGAGGAAACGGCGCACTCGGGCACGCGCCAGCCCCTCTACGAGAACCTTGAAGAGCCCATTCGGAAGCTTGAGGACCTGGAGGATCCTGGCCGCCACGCCCACCCGGTAGAGGTTGCGCTTCTGGGGCTCGGCCTCGTTCTCATCCCTCTGCGCCAGGAGGAGGATGACCCGATCGCGCTCCATGGCCTCCTGCACCGCACGCACCGAGCGCTCCCGGCCCACAAGAAGGGGGGTGATCACGCGGGGAAAGATGACTGTGTCGCGCAGGGGGAGCACAGGAAGGCGTTCGCTGATGCGGATGGGCTCGCCCTCCTCCGCCGGGCGAACGCTGGGCTTGCCCTCCCACCCATCGTCCGCCTCCGAAAGCTCCGCCTCCTGGGGATCTTCCAGGTCATCCGAAAGGGGGATGTCGAAGCTGCGTCTTCTCCTCACTCCTGCTCCCTTTGCCTCTCAAAAGAGAAGGATCCTCCGCCCCTGGAAGATCCTTCCGTACTGTGCCTAACGATCAGGGAATCGCTCTCTTGGATGAGGGCCAGCCTATGCCCGAACTCGCGCCGGCTGTTAGGCCCTCTTCTGCATCCGGTGGTACTCAAAGATAGGCTCTTCCTCGCCGCGCACCGCCGCCGCGGTGATGCGGACTGCCTGCACGTCGCGCCGCGAGGGGATCTGATACATTACGTCCAGCATCACCTGTTCCATGATCGCCCGCAGGCCTCGCGCCCCGCTTCCCCGCTTCATCGCAAGGCGCACGATTTCCTCCAGGGCGTCCTCATCGAAGGTGAGCTGAACGCCGTCCAGCTCGAGGAGGCGCTGGTACTGTTTGACCAGCGAATTCTTCGGCTCGCGCAGAATGCGCATCATCGCCGTTTCGTCCAGCTCGTCCAGGGTGCAGACCACGGGCAAACGGCCCACGAGCTCCGGGATGAGGCCGAAGCGCAGTAGGTCCTCCGGCTCCACCTGGCGCAGGATCTCGCTGACGCTGGCATGTCTCCGGCTCCGTACGTCGGCCCCGAAGCCGACCCGCCGCTTGCCAATGCGCGCCGCGATGATCCGCTCCAGTCCCTCAAAGGCCCCGCCGCAGATGAACAGAATATTCGTGGTGTTGATGTTGATCAGGTGCTGCTCTGGATGCTTGCGCCCCCCTTTGGGCGGGACGGCGGAGATGGTTCCCTCCAGGATTTTCAGCAGGGCCTGCTGTACCCCCTCGCCACTGACGTCGCGGGTGATGGAAGGATTGCCGTCCTTCCGGGCGATCTTGTCGATCTCGTCGATGTACACGATTCCTCGCTGGGCGCGCTCCACATCGTAATCGGCCGCTTGCAGAAGTCGCACCAGGATGTTCTCGACGTCTTCCCCTACGTAGCCAGCCTCGGTGAGGGTGGTGGCGTCCGCAATGGTGAAAGGCACGTTGAGAAAGCGGGCCAGGGTTTGTGCAATCAGGGTCTTCCCGGTACCGGTGGGGCCAACCAGAAGAATGTTGCTCTTCTGGATCTCGACATCGTCGAAGGGGTCGGTGGCCTCGATGCGCTTGTAATGGTTGTAGACGGCGACGGCCACCACCTTCTTGGCGCGCTCCTGCCCGATCACGTAGTCATCCAGCTCCCGCTTGATCTCCTCGGGGGTGGGGATGCGGCTGCGGTGCAGCGAGACGCGCCTACGTCGGCTGTCCCGGATGATTTCCCCCGCGCTACGCACACACTCGTTGCAGATGTAGACCCCCGGCCCGGATACCATCACTTCGACGTGCTCAGCGCCTTTACCGCAGAAGGAGCACGCCACGCTGCGCGTGGGCGGCTCGTAGGAGTAGGTGGCCATGGCGGCACCGCCTCTTAAGGGCTACTTCGTCTTCGCCGCGGGCTTCTTCCTCACCAGAATCTCGTCGATGATCCCGTACTCCTTGGCCTCCTCTGCGGACATGAAGTAATTGCGCTCCGTATCCCGGGCAATCTTCTCCACCGGCTGGCCCGTATGCTTGGAGAGGATCTCGTTCAGCCTTTCCCGGAGGGTGAGAATCTCGCGTGCGTGAATCTCAATATCGGTGGCCTGACCCTGCGCTCCCCCCATCGGCTGGTGGATCATGATCCGCGAGTGGGGGAGGGCGGAACGCTTGCCGGGAGCGCCTGCTGCAAGGAGCAACGCGCCCATACTGCTGGCCTGCCCCATGCAGATGGTGGCCACATCCGGTTTAATGTACTGCATCGTGTCATAGATCGCCAGACCGGACGTGACGTATCCGCCAGGGGTGTTGAGGTAAAGGTAGATGTCCTTATCCGGATCCTCTGCCTCCAGGAAAAGCATCTGAGCGATCACGAGGCTGGCCACCGTATCGTCGATGGCCGTCCCGATGAAGATGATCCGCTCCTTGAGAAGGCGAGAAAAGATATCGTAGGCCCTCTCCCCCCGCCCTGTCTGCTCAATGACGATCGGCACCAGTCCCATATCTGCACCGTCCTCCCATTGGCTATGCGACCTCGTGCGGACTGCGGATCAGGGTGCGCTCACCGGGCTCACCGACCTGGACCCGGCGATCGACGAAGTAGCGCTTGGAGACCTCCTCCGCCTTCACCCGACTGGCCAGGAAACGGTAGAGGCGCTCGGTCTCCAGGTCGAAACGAAGATCCGATCGACGGTCCTCCGCACTGTAGTCGCGACGAATCTGCTCCGCAGCCTCCGGATTGCTCCGGATCATATCTTCGAGGTAGGTGTCGACATCGTCTTCCGAAACCGCCAAGCCGTTCTCGGCTACGATCTTATCCCGCAAGGTGATCCATTTGGCCAAACGTACGGCCTCGGGCCGGAGCTCCCGCTCCAGATCCGCGTCCGGGATCCGGGCCTGCGGGTTCCTCTCCCGGTACTGGCGGATGAGGGAATCGAGGGCGGCCCGAACCATGGACTCTGGAGGCACGAAGTCGACACGCTTGAGAAGCTCCTCCCGGATGTTGTCGAAAAACTCCTGCTCGCTCAGGCGCGCCGCCCGCCACTCAAGCTCACCGCGGACGGAGCGCCGCAACTCCTCCAGGCTTCCAAAGTCGCCGATGTCCTTGGCAAAATCATCGTCGAGCGGCGGAATCTCTCGTCGCACCACTTTTTCGACTTCCAGCGAGTAGGCGTACCGCGAGACCTCCGCGGCTCCAGAACCCTGAAGGACGGGACGTGAAAGAGAGAAGCGTCGGGTTTCTCCTGGCTTGGCCCCGCGTAGCCTTTCCAGAAGATCCCTATCGTCTTCCCGCAGGTTCTCCGAAGCCGGCAAGCTGATGGCTACGCGCTGCGGCGTCCGTCCCACCAAAGGCAGCCCTGTGGGATCCAGTTCCTTGAGCTGGCCAATGATCACGTCGCCCTCGCGCGCTCCGTCCTCCACCTCCAGTTCGATCGCCGCTCGGAGTTGCAACCTGCGCAGCTCGATGTCCACGTCCTCGTCGGTGACCCGGATCACAGGGCGCTCCACACGAATCTGACCCAGATCCGGAAGCCGGATCTCCGGGAGCACCTCCACCTCCACCTGGACGCGCAGGCCTTCGCCCGGCTGGTAGGTATGCTGTTTCAGCCGTGCTTTCCCGATGATGTCCAGGTTGTTCTCCCTACCGATCTCCGGCATGAACTCGGAAACGAGGTCGAGTGCCAGATCCTGGACGACCTCCTTCTGGAACATCCGGCGGACGACGTCCATCGGGACGCGCCCTGGGCGAAAACCGGGGATCTTCACGCTCTTCTGGAGGCGGGCGAGATTCTCGTCGAGGCGCACCTGCACCAGTTCGGGGGAAAACGTAATGTCCAGCTGCCGGCGGTTCCCCTCCAGCTCTTTGATCTGCACTTGGTAGCTTGCTGCCATGGTCTCCTGAATCCTATGTTGGCGAGCCGATCACAAAGAAAAGCCGGGCCACTGGCCGGCTTTCCGTGCGAGAGGGGGGACTCGAACCCCCAAGCCCTACCGGGCACTAGATCCTAAGTCTAGCGCGTCTGCCAATTCCGCCACTCTCGCATCCCACGAAGACACAATAATATATCCATCCCGCCCGCCATTGTCAACAACTTTGCCCGCTGTACGACCGCGCTCCCCGCATCCGTTCGTCGATCTCCCCTTGCCAGCGCTCCAGCACCGCCACGATGCGGGGATCGAAGCTCTGCGCCCGCCCGTCCTTCAGCTCCTGAAGGGCTACCGGAGCG
Organism: candidate division KSB1 bacterium; assembly: GCA_034506315.1. Lineage (GTDB taxonomy): Bacteria > Zhuqueibacterota > Zhuqueibacteria > Oleimicrobiales > Geothermoviventaceae > Zestofontihabitans. The sequence continues at coordinate 96,587 of JAPDPT010000001.1, forward strand.
TCCAGAGCCTGTCGGTAGGGTCTCTCGCTCCTCATGGCCTCGTAGGCATCGGCCACGGCAACAATTCTTGCGTAGAGGGGGATAGCCTCTCCCTGAAGGCCATAGGGATAGCCGGAGCCGTCATACCTCTCGTGGTGGTGCAACACGGCTGGAATGAGGTCCTGGAGTTCATTCACCGGCTCCAGGATCCGAGCCCCGAGGCCAGGGTGGATCTTGACGTGGTCGAATTCTTCCGCCGTCAGGCGCCGGGGAAGCGAAAGGATCTGCTCGTGGACGCCGATCTTGCCGATGTCGTGCAGGAGGCCCGCAAGCTCCACCCGCTGCACTTCTGTCCTCGGCAGCCCCAGCCGTTCCGCCAAAAACGCCGCGATCTCTGAGACTCTGCGGGAATGACCCTCCGTGAACTTGTCTTTGGCCTCCAGTGTGAACACCAGGGTCTGAATGGTGTTGAGCAGCAGGCGCCGCAGCTGGCGGGAGCGTTCGATGAGCTCTTCGGTCCTCTTCACGACCTTGGCCTCCAGCTCCTCCTGGTAGGCCCGAAGCTCAAGCTCCAGGCGCCGCTTCTCCATCGCCCTCTGGACGGAGAGCACCACTTCGTCCAGATTGAGGGGTTTGAGCAGGTAGTCAAAAAAGCCCATCTTCAGGGCTTCGATGGCTACCTCTGTGTCGGCAACCCCCGTGATCGCGACAAAATAGAGATCCGGGCAGTAAGGCTTGACCCTCCGGAAGATCTCGATGCCGGAAACACCCGGCATTCGGATATCGGTGAGCACTACCGAATAGCGACCGTTGCGCAGCAGGCGGAGAGACCTCTGGGCATCCGACTCACAATCGCAGGGGATTCCATTTCGTTCCAGGGTCCTCCGGACCAGCTCCAATACGGCAGGATCGTCGTCGATGACGAGGACTGGGGCGCTCTCTTGAACCGCCGTCTCACCTTCCATGGCTTGCCTCGGCTTTGGGGTCGCTCCCCACCGGCACGCAAAATAGTCACTGTGTCCCCGCCGAGCAAGTTAAAGACGCGTGACATTCCCACCCAGGGGTTACCCCTTGGCTGGCGCAGGAGGCAAGCACTACGGCCTTTCCGGCGAGACGCCGATGGTTGAGGCGGTGCTGACCCCCATTCGGCCCCCTACAAGCCAAGCCCTGAGACCCGATAGATTTCCCCCGCCTCATTAATCACGATCAAGTTTCCCCCACTCCAGCAGATCCCCTCGCATTGCCCGAGAGCGATTCCGGCCTGCAGCTGCTTGCGCGCGGCCGCAAAGGGCTCCACCTCCGGGCCCAAGATCACCAGCTGCGTGTAGCCCAGAACCGCCAGCCGCCTGCGCGGCCAGTTGTTGTACTCCGCCGCCGTGACCAAGTTCAGATCCGGCCTGGCGCCCTCGAAGCGAAGATCCTCCACCCGGGTGCCCGGACTTCTGGCATCCACGGAGAAACAGAGAGTGGAGTCACGGAAACTCGCGGTCTTGATGAGGAAGTAGAGGCGGCCCCCTTTCCAGAAGATCGCCTCGCAATCGTAGTGGGCGCCGTTCGGATATCGGACCTGGATGGAGTCCAGGACGGTGGCCTCGCTGTCTGGCGCGAAGGGGTCTGGCTCGGGCAGACGGTACACCACCACCCGATCCCGCCGATGCTCGTTGTCCCCCGTGTCGGCGATGTACAGATTGCCGTCCGGGTCCGTAGTGAGATCCTCCCAATCGCGGTTGAGGGCGCCGCGCACGTGGACCGCTTTGAGGATCGTGCCCAGCGAATCGATGGCAAACAGCTGGGGTGGGCTGTCCGAGTCGTTGTGCGTCCAGTACACGCCCGGATGCTTTCGGCTCGCCGCAAGTCCCGAGGGCTCGATCAGCCTGGCACTCCGGATGGTTCCCAGCCTCACCACCTCGAGCTCTTCGCCCAGGCGCAAACCGATCTCCTCCAGCAGCTCACACCCCGCAGCCACACAGAGGACAAGGAGCGAGGCGATCAAAGCGCGGTAATTCCTCATTCGAAACCCGCGTGGTCAAGGAGCGGCGGACAGGTCATTCCACGGTGAGGATCAGGCCCAAGGTGGCCCGCCGCTCGGTGTTCGCCAGCTCGCGATTGGGGAGCCCGATCCCCGCACTGGCTACCAGGCGTACCGATTCCCTGACCGACCAGCTTGCCCCGACCTGGAAAAACAGATCCTCGTCCTCCAGGGCGGGAACCGAAGAGCCTACGAGTTCCAGGAAGCCCGTCAGCTGGTTTGCCAGGGCACGCTCATAGGCCAACGCGGCGACCACGGCGTATTCCGGCTCAAGCTCCTGTTTCGGAGGGGCAAGCACATCGACCCTGGCAACTCCTCCGCTCGCAACCAGCTTCTGACCCTCGCGGCTCCATCCCAGAGCCAACTGAAGCGCAGGGTTCGTTCCCGAGGAAGAAACCAAGGCGTCGGGATCCGGCGGCGGCAGCAGCACCGAAACGATCACTCCCAGGGAGACGGGGGAAGTCAAGGGAGTCACAAGCGCCTTCGCGGAGAGGGCAGACCGCGCCAGACCGCCTTTCCCTGCGTGGACAGAAGTGTAGCCCAGGGCCAAGGCTACATCCAGTCGATCGGTGAGGCCGCGGGTGTAGTGGACGACGTAGCTACCCGTTTCTCCCCGGGCGTCGTCGGTCCCGTAGTCGGTGTAGAGCGCACCGAGCCCAACCTGGGACACACCTCGGCCCAATGGCAATGGGTCGGCCACGTGTGGGGTGCCCCGTTGCCCATGGGCGATGGGAAGCGGCTGCGCCGGTGCCTGCTGCACAGCCACGGTCAGCAAGGCCCAAAGCAGAAACGATCTGCATCTCATGGCTCCCTCCAGGAATGCGGGTCCAAACGGTCAGGGTCGGGTTCGGCTTCCCGCCTTCGCACCCTCCGTGCTCGCTGAAACGCCACTTGATTCACACCCCTCACACCTCGCTTCTTCATCAGCCGGACGTCTTGCGCTCGTTCCGTTCGGACAAGCCCCTCCGAAGGGCGAAGTATGGTATCCTACGCGACGGATGCTTCCTTCGCCTGCAGCACTTCCTGGAGCCTCTGAGCGGCGATCCGCACCACATCCTGCCGCACCTTGCGCGCCGCGTTCAGGGTGATGTGACCGAGACGATAGGCCAAGACCCGTACATTCCCCCACCGCTCGGCCAACCGAACCGCGAGGGCAGATGGGACGATCAAATCCTTCTTGCCCACCACGAACAGCAGACGATCTGGCGGAAGCAAAGGCTTCAGGTACCACGGATCAACCGCTTCGAGGGCGAGGGATTCCGCGGAGCGGGACACAGGTTTCAGCAGCTTGCGGACCAAGAGAGAGCGAGTGGGCAACTCGTTCAAGCAGCAGGCAGGCGCGACGGCGATCACAAGATCCGCCTCAGCACTGTAGCAGGAGCACGTCAATCCCACTGTGCCGCCCAAGCTCACGCCGTAGAGGGCGACCCCTGGAGTTCCCTGGTGTCGGAGCCACCGCAGGAAAGCAGCCGTATCGAAAACGCTCTGAAGCAAGGAGCGTACGCCGCACTCCCCCTTCGACCCAAAGAAACATTCGCCCGAGTAGGTTCCGGGCTGCTTTCGGTGCATGTGATGGGGAAGCTCAAGGAAGTACACGTCGCAGCCTGCGTGAAAGAACGCGCTTGCCGCGGGGTATAGACTTCGAAAGTGGCTCATCATCCAGCCGTGCAGGACGATCACCGCTGGGTGCTCGCCCGGCTCCCCATGGGTCCAAGCCGAGCCCCGGGCGAGGTCGTTCTCCGGGAGTCCCTGCGGCAGGGGGGACTGGAAATGGAAGCGCCATTGTCGGCGCTCCTTTCGGCTAGCACGCCGGGCCAGGTAGACCCGGGGCACACGCAATGCGCGGAACCTTTCCCGTAACTCCGCAGGTGGGGGGCAGGCAGAAGAGGGGAGGCGAAGCCTGCGGCAGCCGACGCTACTTCTGCTGCCATTGATCAGCCGGAGCATCTGCAGATGCAACACGACAAGCCGGTCGACGATCTGCGAGGCGATTCCGATCATCGGCGTCCGGCGAGAGCTCCCATTAGGCCCATGAAGAGAGCCGCACCGAGGATGGCCCAACCGATGGGCACATCCAGGACACGGGGGAACGTAGGGGCGTGAAGCACCTCCGCCAGGTACGTGCCCAGGGCAGCTCCGACAAATCCGATCGCGATGTTGGTCAGACATCCCTTCCGCGGCTGCCCGGCGATCGCGGCGCCAATCCCGCCTACAATCGCTGCCAGGCAAAGAAGCATTAAGAAGCGGAGCACGGCGCACCTCTTTCTATTCTGCCCCTGGACGCCAGGGTCTTTCGGCAACTCCGGAACGCTCGTTCACCACGCGGGCCAGAACGAAGAGGAAGTCGGACAGCCGGTTCACGTAGCGAAAGGGCTCTTCACGCATCTCCTCTTGCCGCAGAAGGGGGGCCATCCTGCGTTCCGCGCGTCGACAGACGGTGCGGGCCACGTGTGTCCACGCCGCGAGCTCCGATCCACCTAAACGGACAAACGAACGGAGCGCAGGCAGGTGGTTGGACATCTCGTCGATCCACTGCTCCAGGGCTTCGACACGGCCGGGCGGCAATTCCACCGCTCCATTGCGGTCGCCCATAGGGGTAGCGAGCTCGCTGGCGATCGTGTGAAGGTCGCTTTGGATCCGGTCAAGCCGCTCGCGCAGATCGCTCCACGGTAGCTTGCTGAGGAGCAGGCCGATCCAGGCGTTCAGCTCATCAAGAGAACCCAGCGCCTCCAGACGAGGGTTGTCCTTCCACACCTCCTCCCCGCTGAAAAGGCGAGTATTACCGTTGTCACCCCTGCGGGTATAGATTCGCATTTGCTCCCTCAGCAGGCCAATCCTCTTTCCGGGAGTGCAAATTACCCCCGCACCCCGGGAAATGCAAGGGGAATATCCCGCGCTAAGAAAGGCGAGGGCTGCTGGTCTCTTGCATTTGCGACAAGAACTTCGTACCCTGTAAACGTCCCTGCGTGATCGAGCAAGAGGAGGAAAGGCGAAATGTCCGCCGCGGAGTCATCCCCTATCCCAGGTCGGCTGCAGTCGCTCGATGCATTCCGGGGCTTTACGATCGCGGCGATGATGCTGGTCAATAACCCCGGGAGCTGGCAGCACGTACTTCCACCCCTTCTTCACGCAGAGTGGAACGGTTGGACCTTCACCGACCTGATCTTCCCGTTTTTCCTCTTCATCGTGGGAACCGCCCTCGTGTTCTCCTTTACGCGTCGCCTGGAGCAGGGTGCGCCGCGGCGATCGCTCTACGGCAGGATGTTCCGGCGAACTTTGCTTCTCATCCTGTTCGGGCTGTTCTTGAACGCCTTCCCCAAGTTCGACTTTGAGCACCTGCGCTACCCCGGCGTCCTACAGAGGATTGGCCTGTGCTACCTGATGGCCTCCCTCGTGGTGCTGCATTTGGGAATTCGCGGTCAGGCCATAGTGGCTGCAGCCCTACTAGTCCTCTACTGGCTCCTAATGAAGCTGGTCCCGGTACCAGGTTACGGTCCGGGGGTACTGAGTCCGGAAGGAAATCTTGGAGCCTATATCGACCGCCTGGTGTTCGGGCAGCACATGTTCTGGCCGAATTGGGACCCGGAAGGCCTCCTCAGCACGATCCCCGCGGTATCGACGACCCTCCTTGGCGTCCTTACGGGCCACTGGCTCCGTACTCGCCGCGATCCCCGTGAGATCGCCGGCTGGATGTTCGTGTGGGGGAATGTCGCGCTGGTGGCGGGCTCTCTCATGAACTTCTGGTTCCCAATCAACAAGAACCTTTGGAGTCCAAGCTACACCGTCTACACGGCCGGAGTAGCCCTCAACATGCTGGCCGCCTTCTACTGGCTCATCGACGTCAAGGGCTATCGGTCCTGGTCCAAGCCCTTTGTGGTGTGGGGAATGAACGCCATCGCCGTGTACGTGTTCATCGGAATCCTGGCTCGGATCATGATCTTTACGGAAGTGGATTCGGGAGGGGAAACGCTGTCCATTAAGGGCTACCTGTGGAAGACGGTGTTCTCCACCCTCGGAGAACCGTGGTTTGGCTCCCTTCTCCACGCTCTGGTGTACGTGGCGATTTCGTACCTTTTCGTCTGGTGCCTGTGGCGGCGCCGCATTTTCCTGCGGCTGTAGCTCACGGCGCACGCGGTAGTCAAGAGGCCAATTGGAAACGTAAGGAGTTCCCGATGAGAGCGAGAACGCTGGCCGGCCTTGGGGCAGCCCTTTTGGCTCTTCTGAGTGGCGCGGCAAGCTTGGCCCAAAGTCGCCCCCCAGCGCAGGAGCTTCTGTCTGCTCCGGTGTCCATTCTGGACCACGGCCTCCTGGGCTTGCTGAATCCTGCAAACGTGGCGTTCCTGCCGTCGGCGGAGGTGAGGTATTACGGGTGGGCCGCTCCCCCGTATCGGCGCGGCCTGGTTGTGGCAGCATTCCCTGGCATCGGCTTCGCTTCCGGCCACGTCCCGGGCCCCGAAGGCGCCCGACCGATCCACGCGGTGTGGATGGGAAGCCGGGGCCGCCTTCTGGGATTTGGTGCCGGCTACCAATGGCAAGAGGGAGTTCCACGCAAGTCAGCCCGTCTCCTGACCGGCGGAACGCTGATACAGCCGAATGGCTGGCTCTCTCTCGCGGCGTACGGGGGAGCCTCTGACAAGGGCGACTGGGAGCAAAGGGCCCTCGAGCTGGCGGTCCGGCCCTTCGCCGACGAGCGGCTGTCCCTTGGTGTCTCCTATGTCGTCCCTCACCAGAGCCGGTGGCGTCGGGGGAGCTGGTTTGCCGGTGCCCTCCTGAGACCTGCCCCCGGGGTATCCCTCGGCCTGGGCCTCGAGGAACGGTCGCATTACCGTGTAGCCCTGACGCTCCAGGCCGGTCCCCTTTCGCTTTCGGGCGGCCATGTTTCGGCGACGGATCGGACCGTGTACGCGGCGCGAATCGGCCGCGGGCGGCGGGCGGACCTGGCCAGTGCCCTTTCGCCCCGGAGCGAGATCGTCAAGATCGAACTGCGCGGGAAACTTGACTACCTCCGGTACACGCTCTTTGACCGCGGCACCCACCGCCTTCTGGACCTCATTCGCGACTTGCAGCTGGCCGAGAACGATCCGCACGTCGGGGCCGTGGCGCTCCATCTCTCCGGGGCAGCGATCCCGGCCGAGATGAGCTGGGAGCTTCGCACCGAGCTCCTTCGCCTCCGGTCCGCAGGCAAACGGGTGGCGGTCTTTCTGGACGAGGGCGACATCATCAGCTACTGGCTGGCCACAGGCGCCGATCTTGTGGTCATGGACCCGGAGGGACAGATCCAGCTTTCCGGCTTCGTCACCGGAAGGACGTATCTCAAACACGCGCTCGAGAAGTTGGGCCTGGGATTCCAGGAGCTGCGCTTTTTCCGCTACAAATCGGCGGCGGAAACCTACGCCAACGATCGTTTTTCGGAAGCCGACCGAGAGCAGAGGAGTGCCTATCTCGATGACGTCTACGAGACCGTGCGACAGGAGGTCTGTACAGGCCGCGGCTGGACTCCTGCACGTTTCGACTCGTTGGTGGACTACGTTACCATTTTCCTGGCCGAAGACGCCGTTCGGCTCGGTCTGGTAGATACGGTAGGTCGCTGGCGAGATCTGGATTCGATCGTGGCTAAGAAGCTCGGCCGCCGCTACCGAGCGGTACCTCTCGCGCGCCTCCGAGGACGTGTCCCAGCCGACACCTGGGGCCCCACGCCCCGTATCGCCGTGGTCTACGCCCTCGGCCCCTGTGACCTGGACACCGGTATCCGGGCGCGGTATCTGGAGAGGATCCTTGACCAGCTCGCCCGACGGAGGGACATCCGCGCCGTCGTGTTCCGTGTGGATTCGCCCGGAGGGCTCATCGTGCCTTCGGACATGGTGGCCCAGGCCCTGCGGCGTTGCCGCGAGAAGAAACCCGTGGTGGTCACCCAGGGCAGCGTGGCCGGCTCCGGAGGCTATTGGATTTCCGCCCTCGGCGACACCATCTTGTCCTCCCCCCTGACGATCACCGGATCCATTGGAGTGATCGGCGGCTGGCTTTACGACAAAGGATTCGGCGAGAAGCTCGGCCTCACCTCCGATTTCGTCAAGCGCGGAGAGCACGCGGATCTGCAGCACGGGGTGACCGTGCCGTTCCTCGGAGTCACCGTCCCTCACCGGCCCCTCACGGAGGAGGAGTTCGGACGGCTGCGCGAGGGCATCCTGCAGATGTACGCTCACTTTGTGAAGCTTGTAGCCCAGGCCCGAAAGCTCTCGGAAGACAGCGTGCGCGTTATCGGAGAGGGGCGGATCTACTCGGGTCTTGACGCCGTGCAGATAGGCATTGTGGACCGGATCGGGACTTTCAGCGACGCCCTTGAACTCGCCCGCCGTATGGCCGGGATTCCCCCCAACCGGGAGGTCGAGATCCTCGAGTTCCCGCGCACCAAGGGGTTCTTCCCGCCCGTACTGGGGGCGCAAAGTCGAGCCACGGCAGAACTGCCCCAGGACGTTCTCTGGTTTGTCCGCACGTTCGCCAAACACCAGGCGCAGCCGCTGGCGATCCTGGCCCCGGACCTGCTTCCCCTCGACCCAGCAGGTCCGTGACAAATCACGACTCCGGATCTTGAGCAGCCAAACCGGGAGCAAAGCAACCCGCGCACAGGCGACCAAATGAAGCAACGCCAAAGCACCCGGTAACTCTCCGAACATCCTGAGGGGCGCGAGACGGGGGCAAGAAAGCTTTACGAGCCCGGGCTTCGGCCTGGAGGGGGCCGCGGGGGCAAACGGAGTCCCTGGGTTAGGGAAAGGGGCGGTCCCGATCGTCTCGACTGCGAGCATCTCATCAGGTGAGAGAGGGCCCGCCGCGTGGTAGGGCGCCCGAAAGGCGACACCTACCGCGCAGGACGGGGGTGCAGGCTTCTCCGGACAACTCCACGAGGCACGTCCCGCCGGGGGTTCCGAGATACCCGAAGCCAGCCGCTCTTAGCCCCCAACAGCTAGGATCCTCGCGCCAATCCCGTGTAGCGGGGTGGCTTCCCGGCGCAGTCCAGAGCTCCCGACGCGGCTTCGCGCCGATGTGTTCAAAAATTTGACACGCGGCGGTTCGGTCAGGGCTCAGGACGGCACCGCTCCGGCTCCCCCTTGATTCCGTCCGACATCCCCTGCCGAAAACGAAGCCCCGCACCCCTTCTCGATTTCCGGCTCCACTCGCTCGCTTTGGACAACAGCTTTTGACGCTGTGCAAGATTTGAACACAGCGCTCAACGACCCTGTCGCTCTTGGCTGGAAAGAGAAGCTTTAACCTTTTCGAAGAGCCCTGGATCGAGCCTGGCGACCTTGCAGATAGGCGGGCGAAATCAGGCTCTCTGGCACGATCATTGGGGAAAGCCTTCAGAGCAAGGCGGGGCCGGAGGGGTTGGAGGCGGGCTTTCGGGGGCATCCACAGGCCCTACAGGCACAAGAGGGAAAAAGACATGCCGCACAGTGAGGCTACCCCAGTGGTCGGTCCCGAGGAGCGTCGTCCGCGCGTCCTGATTGTGGACAGCAGCACGGGGGGTGCGGAAGTTTGCGCTGATGTGCTGACGCGATGGGGTTACGAAGTGTGGATTGCCTCCACGTTTGAGGAGGCCATGGACCGCGTGGGGCAATCGGAGTTCGATGTGGCGATTGTAGAATTGCGGCTGCCCGAGGGGGCGGGCTATCGCCTGATCGAATCCCTGCGAGCCTTATGGCCCGATCTGCCCATTATCGCCACCGCGCACATCCCATCCGTGGGCAGTGTAGCCAAGGCCTTCAAAGTCGGTGCGCACGACTATCTCGGCAAGCCTTACAGCGCCGCAGAGATACGCGTCCGCATCGACGAGGCGCTGCGATTGAAGTCTTTGCGGCAGCAGGAGCAATCCCTGCTCAAGGTGATGAACGAAAAGGCCGCTCGTATCGCGACGATTTTCTCCACCCTGGTCTGGAAGCTGCGTCCCGACGGCCCTCCTTTGCGATTGGAGGACGACGTCCAATCGCTTCGGAATCTCTCGAACGAGCTCGCCGACCTCAGCGCCAAGCTTGTCCGACTGCGATCGGCGCGACGACGGTGGCGAGAGATGGACATTGACTCCCCCCACGACGCTGGCTGCGGGGCCTTGGGCCCCCAGGAGCAGCTGGAGTGAACCGCTCGCTGGCGGACCTTCGCAAGCCGTTTGTGACCGAGCCAGCAGGGGCCCTATGGCGGAAGCGAGCAACAAGAAGAGGGTGATCGAGTGACCGCGAAAAGTTTGACCTTCCGGGATCTGGTGCAGGTCCTTGACAAGCGGAAAAAGGTCCTGCTGCTGAGCCTCGCCGCCTGCCTGGTGCCTATGGTGATCTACAACGAGAAGACGGTCCCGGTGTACATGGCCCAGGCCAAAATCGTCTTCGAGAACTACCCCACCGGCCAGACGATCGGCCTCGATATCATCTCGCCCCTGGCACGCCAGAATTACATCGCCAATCGCCTGGAGGAGATGCGCACCGTTGCCTTCGCGCGTCGGGTGGCAGCAGCCTTGCCCGACAGCATTACGGAGAAGATCCTGAGCACGGCGGACGTCAGCAAGCTGCGTAATCTCCGGGGCTATCCCATCGCGTACATCCGAAAGCGCCTGGATGCGCGCCTCATCCAGGGGACCGACGTGGTGATGGTCTCTTTCGAGTCCACGGACCCCGTCGTGGCAGCCACCGTCACCAACGCCGTTATCGACGTCCTGCAGCGCAGCAATCTCGAGCAGCGCCGGCAGGAATACACGGCCCTCCGCAGCTTTGCTGATGAGCAGCTTTCGGTTGTGGAACGCAGGCTCCGAGAGGCGGAAGACGCCCTCAAGGCCTTCAAGGAGAGGGAAGGAATCGCCACCCTCGACGGCGAAGCCACGGAAATCCTGGAGCGGATGACCCAGGCAGAGGTCCTCCTGAACAACATCCGCTCCGAGATGGAGGCCAAGCAGCGCAAGCTCACTCTCCTGCGGCAGCAGATCGAGACCGAAAAGAAAGACCTTCCGAGCACCGTCACGTCGCTCAGCACCCCCATCACCGAGAAACTCAAACAGCGGCTGGTAGAGCTGGAGACCACCTACGCCAAGCTCCAGGCCCAGAACTATCCCGCCGACCACCCCAAACTGGTGGAAATCCGCAACGACATCGAGCAGACCAAGGCGAACCTGGTCCAGGAGACCATGCGGCTCGTACAAGATGAGAAGCTGCAGGGCCTTCTGGACCCGCTGGAGCAAATCGGCGAGAATCTCAAGGCCTCGGTGGCCCTCGAGGTGGAGATTCAGGGCTTGGCCGCCCAGCGGGACGAGCTCCAGAAACTGATGGCCACGTACGAAGAGCGGTTGCGGAAACTGCCGGAGCAGGAGGTTACCCTCGTACGCCTGCAACGGGAGCTCGAGGTCAACAATAAGCTGTTCCAGACCCTGTACGAGGAAAGGGAGCGGGCGCGGATCCGCGAGGCGGCCGAAATGGGCACCATGCGGGTTATGGAGCGCGCGGCGGTACCCACCACGCCCGTCCGACCCCGCAAGGTCTTCAACCTGCTGATTGCCATTGTCGCAGGTCTGGTGATCGGATTTACCGTGGCCTTGACGCTCGAAGTTCTGCACGACAGGCCCGAGACGCCGGAGGACGTTCAGACCTTCACCGCGCTGCCTGTGCTGGCTTCCATCCCGCGCATCCAGCGGGGGATCCTCTGGAACGGGAGCGTCAAACCCCTCGTAGGCGCCGAGACGGGAACACGCGGCCAGCGCTCCGTCTTGCACGACGCCTACGATCTCCTGTGGAGCTCGTTCCATTTCGCGCTGGACCGGAACGCGCGGATCATCATGGTCACCTCTTCGATCCCAGGGGAAGGCAAGTCGACCGTAGCGGCCAACCTGGCGATCCTGGCTGGGAAAAGGGGCCTGAGGACCATCCTGGTGGATGGCGACCTACGCAAGCCGATGCTCCACCAGTTCCTGGAAGTGCCCCGCCAGCCCGGGGTCAGCGATCTCCTGGAGGAGATAACCCAGATCCTGTCCGATCGCCGCAGCCTCGACCAGTACCTCTCCACGCGCCCGGAGGAGATCTACACCTCGGAGACTGTCGAACTGGGGCCCATAGTGGAGAGCTTCCTCAAGCCCACGCAGTTTCCGAATCTCCAGTTCCTGCCGGCAGGGAGCCCTTCAAGCGATAGCGCAGGGATGTGGTTCATGCCGGAGTTTTCGATTCTGCTCCGGGCGCTGCGCGAGAGGGCCGCGCTGGTCATCCTGGACATGCCGCCCTCACTCGGCCTCGCCGACGCCAATGTGGCCGCGCGCCTGGCCGATGGCATCCTTTTCTGCATCGCCGCCGGGGAAACCGAACGCCGCACCATCCAGCGCGCCCTCGCGAATCTGGAAAAGACGAAGGCCAGAATTATCGGCGTCGTCCTCAACAAGGTGAATCAAACGATGGTCTACGGCAGCAAGAAGTACTACAAGTACTACAGCCGCTACTACGCTTCGGAGAAGACCAATTGAGCGGCCTATCTACACCCGTCGGGCTGAGCCAGAGCGGGGATGGGAGGGGAAGTCTCCGGGGAAGGCGGGTCCTGGTCACAGGGGCCGGAGGCTTCATTGGGAGCCACCTCACGGAGGCCCTTCTGCGCGAAGGGGCGGAGGTGCGCGCCTTCCTGCGCTACAACTCCCGGAACACGCGGGGCCTCCTGGAGGAGCTTCCTGAAGGGGACCTGCGCGAAATCGAGATCATCTTCGGCGACCTCAAGGATCCGGCGGCGGTGAACCGGGCCGTGAAAGGCGTTGAGGTGGTCTTTCACCTCGGTGCTCTGATCGCCATCCCCTATTCCTACCTGAACCCCACGGATTTTGTCCAGACCAACGTGCTCGGCACGCTGAACGTGCTCAATTCCTGCCTGGAGTACGGGGTGGCGCGCCTGATCTGCACGTCCACCAGCGAGGTGTACGGCACCCTGCGCTACGCGCCCATGGACGAGGACCACCCCCTCGACGCCCGTTCTCCCTACGCAGCGAGCAAGGTAGGAGCCGATCAGCTGGCGCTCAGCTATCACCGGGCCTTTGGGCTGCCGGTGACGATCCTGCGGCCCTTCAACACGTACGGTCCCCGCCAGTCCCTACGCGCCGTGATCCCGACCATCCTGGTGCAGGCCCTGCGATCGGAGGTCGTCTACCTCGGGGCCCTTCACCCAACCCGCGACTTCAATTACGTGACGGATATCGTCGATGCTTTCCTGCGCGCGGCTACCGCGCCCGGGATCGAGGGTGAGATCGTCCACGTCGGGACCGGACGCGAGGTCTCCGTGCGGGAGCTTTGTGAGGCAGTGGGCAGGGTGCTCGGTGTCAAGGTGAAGGTGGTACAGGATCAACGGCGTTTGCGCCCTGCGGAAAGCGAGGTGCTGCGCTTGGTGTGCAATCCGGCCAAGGCCCGGAAGCTCCTGGGTTGGGAGCCTCGGGTCTCCCTGGAGGAGGGACTGGCCCGAACGGCACGTTGGATCCAAGAGCATCTGCCGGTGACCGACCCCAGCTACTACCACGTGTAGCAGGCTTCCAATCGCCGCCGGCGCTCCCACTGGGCCGGCGGCCGTTAAGGACATCAAATGAACGTGCGCAAGAGGGGCTTGGAGATGCAGGCGATCATCATGGCCGGCGGCTGCGGGGTAAGGCTGGCACCGTACACAACGGTCATCCCAAAGCCCTTACTCCCAGTGGATGGGATGCCCATTGTGGAGATCATCATTCGGCAGCTGCGCAATCACGGCTTCGATCGCGTTACCCTGGCGCTGGGGCATCTTGCCGACTTGATCCGCGCCTACCTCGGCGACGGATCCAAATTTGGAGTGCGCATCGAATACTTCGTGGAGACGCATCCCCTGGGGACCATTGCCCCCCTGGCCCTCGTCGAGAACCCTGAGCCCCACTTCTTGGTGGTCAACGCGGATCTCCTGACCAACTTGAACTATGCCGACATGATCCGGTACCACCTCTCCAACGGCGCCCTGGCCACCGTAGGGACCTACGAGCTCCGGGTGCCCATTGACCTTGGGGTGGTGGAGACCAACGGGGACTCCCTCATCACCGGGTTCCAGGAGAAACCCCGCGTAGCGCTCAAGGTCAGCATGGGGGTGTACGCTTTCGATGCCCGGGTGTGTCAATACCTCGAAAAGGGCCGCCCTATGGATTTTCCGGAGCTGTTGCGCATCCTCCTGGAGAGGGGGGAAAAGGTGATCTCCTATCCGTTTCGGGGCTACTGGCTGGATATCGGCCGCCACTCTGATTACGCCAAGGCCATTGAGGAATTTCGATCGATACGCACGGAGCTTGGCATCGATGTCGAGTAGCTGGCGATTTCCTCTGAGTGACCTGAGGCTGGGACCGCGAGAGCTGGACTCGGTGCGAGCGGCGCTCGAATCGGGCTGGCTCAGCCAGGGTCCGGTGACGGCTCGCTTTGAGGCGGCCTTCGCGCAGTACGTGGGAGCGAGGTACGCCGTCGCCGTCTCCAATGGGACCGCAGCCCTCCACCTCGCCTACCGCGCCCTGGGAGTAGCCCCGGGCGATCAGGTGATCTGTCCATCTCTGACCTTCGTCGCCACCGTGAACGCCGTCCTGTACTGCGGCGCCGAGCCGGTATTTGCGGAGATCCTCGACCTCGACCACCCCGTGCTGGACGCGGAGGATGTGGCGCGGAAGCTCACGCCGCGAACCCGCTGCATCGCCGTCGTCGATTACGGCGGTTACCCCTGGGAGATCGAAGCCGTGCGCGAAGTGGCCCGAGCCGCTGGGATCCCCCTGGTCGAAGACGCCGCTCACGCCGTGGGGGCCTCCCGGAACGGCCGAAAGTTCGGCACCTTTGGCGACGTGGGCTGCTTCAGCTTCTTCTCCAACAAGAACATGACCACCGGCGAGGGGGGGATGGTAGTGACAGACAACGAAGGCATCGCAGCCCGAGTCCGCCTCCTTCGCTCCCACGGGATGACGGCCGGCACCTGGGAACGGCATCGCAGCGGTCAGGCCGAGTACGACGTGGTGGACATCGGCTACAACTACCGCCTCGACGAGATGCGCGCCGCCCTCGGGCTGGCCCAACTGGCCCTCCTCGACGAGTACAACCGCAAACGGCAGGCCCTGGTGGCCCGCTACTGGGAAAACCTCGGAACCTGCGAGGCGGTCCGGCTGCCGTTCTTCGGACGGCTCGAAGGCAGCGCCTGTCACCTCCTCCCTGTACTCATTCCGAGCTCCCAGAACCGTCGGCAGTTCGTGGCCTACCTACAGCAACACGGCGTACAGACCAGTCACCACTACCCTCCCGTCCACAAGCTGAAAGCGTATCGTGACCGTTACCCGACTTCCCTGCCCGTAACGGAGGAGTTTGCGGCTCGGGAGGTCACGCTTCCTCTGCATCCGCACATGAAGTTGGAAGACGTGGACCAGGTGTGTGATATCGTTCGTCAGGCTCTGCAGTGAAGCCGAAAGCGGGAAGAAAAGGCTCGAGATCCCGGAAAAAGCACGGGGATAAGGCGCCCTGGGCCGATCGGCTGGTGGCCGCCTTCGGGCTCTTGCTCCTGGCGCCTGTTTTCGCGCTGATCGCCGCCGCCATTAAGCTGGAATCTCGGGGACCTGTGTTCTACCGCCAGGTGCGCATCGGCAAGGATGGGCTTCCTTTTCTCTTGTACAAGTTCCGGAAGATGCGGCATGGACTGGAGGTGGGACCGAAGATCAGCCCGCGTAACGATCTGCGTTTGACGCGCGTGGGCCATCTGCTCGAGCGCTGGAAGCTGGACGAGCTTCCCCAGCTGATCAACGTCCTCCGCGGGGAGATGCGGATTATCGGCCCGCGGCCGGAAGTCCCGGAAATCGTCGCCCTGTACACCCCTCGCCAGCGGCGGGTCCTTCGGGCTTGGCCTGGAATCACCGGCCCCTGCCAGATTCGCTGGAGAAACGAGAAGGAGCTGATCCCGCCAGACATCGAAGACGTGGAAAGCTACTACGTACGCTTCATCCTGCCGGAGAAGCTGGAAACGGATCTGGAATACCTGCGCCGGCGCACCTGGTGGACAGACATCCAGCTCCTGGCTCAGACGGTGTGGGTGACCCTTTTCGAGCCCCTCCAGCCCAAATACCTTGCGCGGAGGCTGAATTTCGCCGCCCACTTGGCAACCGATGCCCTGCTCCTGGGAGCAGCGGCCGTGGCCGCCTCCTCTCTGCTCGCCCCCCTGGAGCGATTGGAAGAGCAGCTGCGGATCCGGCTGCCGGTGGCCCTCGTCCTTGCAGCAGCCCACTACCTGGGCTTCCTGATCTCCGGAGTCTCCTATCAGAGCTGGAGGCTTGTCGGCAAGTCGGATCTCCTCCAGCTTGCCGCCTCGCTGCTCGGCTCCAGTCTGGTGGCCGCACCTGTAGCTCTGCTCTGGCTTCCGGACTGGTGGGACGGTGCCCGGCTTCTTGTTCTGAGCTACACCTGGACCATGTTGCTGGCGGGCGGAGGTCGATTTGCGCTGGCCATCCACGAGGAGCGGAGGCACAAGACGAGCTCGTCCGCCCCGCCCGTAGACGTGGTGCTGTACGGCGTGAATCGGGAAAGCGAGTTTTTCCTGCGGCGGGTTGAGTTGGGGCTCGAGCCGGGCGTGCGGGTGCTGGGATTTCTGGACAACGATATCCGCAAGAAGGGAATGCGCATCCGCAAGGTCAAAGTCCTGGGGACAGCGGCCGACCTCTCGCTTCTCCACAGCCTGCGGAAGATCGCGGCGGTGTACGTCTTCACCGAGCCGGCAGATCCCGCCTTCGCGCAGGTCCGCCGCCAGTGCTCGAAACTGGGGATCGAACTCCGCAGGGGCCTCCCGTCCACGAGCCCGGCAAATCGGGCCCCCCTGCCGCGATCGGTCGGCCCTTTCACGCCCGAGACGGGGACTTCTACCTTTCACTCATCGGAGATAGGGAGATGAAGCGCCTTTTCCTCATCATGATCTTGCTTCTCCTCCAGGTGGTGAGGGCACAGGCCCAGGAGGAAATACAGAGCCTGATCCGACAGGATCGTCCGTCGCGCTACTACATCGGCAAGGAGGACGAGCTCCTGATGCCGGTGAATGTGCTCGGCTTCGTGGCCAAGCCGGGCCAGTACCTGGTGCCCAGCAACACCGATCTGGTTTCGCTGATCGCCTACGCGGGAGGCTTCATCGAGGGGGCCAGGCCAAACCGCGTGAAGATTGTGCGCAGCTACCACCAGAGTAACGAGCCGCCGGTCCTGTGGGTGGACATGGACGAATATTTCAAGACCGCAGACCGGAATCTCTTGCCCAGCCTGAAGCCCGATGACACGATCATCGTTGGAGGATCTAAAGGGTACACGTTCCGCCGGGTGATGGACTTCATCGCCCGGCTGACCATCCTGGCGCAAATCTACTTCTACATCAGCGTGGCCAGACGACAGTAGCCCCAGTGCGGATAAGAAGGGATAGAACCCAAATTCAGCTCAAGCAGCGAGGGAATTCATGACGTCTTCCGGCCGCTCGGTGCCGCTTGTCAGCGTGGGGATGCCCGTGTTCAATGGGGAGAGGTACGTCGCCGAAGCGATCGAATCGATCCTCAACCAGACCTTCCCCGATTTCGAGCTCATCGTTTCCGACAACGCCTCGACGGATCGGACGGCGGAGATCTGCCAGGCGTACGCGCAGCGTGATGCGCGGATCCGCCTCTACCGCTCCGACAAGAACCGGGGCGCAGCCTGGAACTTCAACCGCGTCTTCTGGCTTGCGCGGGGGCGGTATTTCAAGTGGGCGTCATCGGACGACCTATGCCACCCGGAATACCTGGCGTCGTGCCTTCCGATCCTCGAGGCCGACCCCGGCGTGGTCCTCTGCTATGGGCGCACCCAGATTATCGACGAGCAAGGCCGCTTCGTCCAAGATTACTCCGACAACCTGCACTTGGACCAGGATTCTCCGGCAGAGCGGTTCTCCTCTTTTCTCCGGCAGGTTGGGCTTTGCAATCCGGTGTTCGGGGTTATCCGGGCCAAGGCATTAGCGCAGACACGCCTGCTCGGCGCCTTCCCTGGGTCCGACACCTGTCTCCTGGCTCATCTGGCCCTCTTGGGGAAGTTCGTGCAGGTTCCAAAGGTCTTGTTCTACCGCCGTTTTCACTCAGAGGCGTCCAGCGCCAAGAAGGATCTTCAAAACCAGATGGCCTTCTTCGACCCGCGCCGGGAGGTCAAGGTAGCCATGCCGGCCTTGCGCCGCTGGCTCGAGTTCGTGCGCGTTGTGGGCCAGAGTGGGCTGCCGGCTGGCGAACGACTCCGGATTTATCTTCGGCTGGCAAGGACGTTTTTCTGGTGGCGGGATGTGTTCGGTCAGGAGTTCCGGGCGGCGGTGGCCGCGGCGGCCCAGGCCTGACGGTCCGCCCTGGTCTTGAAGGTGCGCCGAGAGGGGGAAGCGGTCTCTGAAACAAAAGGAGGGTGATCGGCAATGAAGGTGGCCATTCTGGCAGGAGGTATGGGCACCCGGCTTGCCGAGGAGACGGAGGTCAAGCCCAAACCGATGGTGGAGATCGGTGGCAAGCCGATCCTGTGGCACATCATGATGCACTACTCCTACTACGGCTTCAAACACTTCGTGATCGCGCTGGGCTACAAGGGCGAGGTCATCAAGAAATACATGGTGGACTATTGCTCTCTGAACAGCGACCTCACGGTAAACCTTCGCACCGGCGAGGTCAAGATCATGGGCGGCTATAAGCCGGACTGGACCGTGGAGCTGATCGACACGGGCGTGCCCACGGCCACGGGCGGACGCATCAAGCGCCTCAAGCCCTACCTCGACAACGGGACCTTCTTTCTCACCTGGGGCGACGGCGTTTCGGACATCAACCTCCACGACCTGCTGCGCTTCCACAAATCCCATGGCAAGCTCGCCACCCTGACCGCTGTCCGTCCACCTGCCCGCTTCGGCCACCTCGAGCTCGACGGCGACCAGGTGGTGGAGTTTTCCGAGAAACCGCAGACGAAAGAGGGATGGATCAACGGCGCCTACTTCGTCCTCGAGCCGGGCGTGTTCGACTACATTGACGGCGACGACACGCAGTTCGAACGAGAGCCGCTGGAGCGTCTGGCACGGGACGGGCAGTTAATGGCCTACCGGCACACCTCCTTCTGGGCCTGTATGGACACCCTCCGCGACAAGAAACGGCTGGAGGAGCTGTG
The DNA here is from genome assembly GCA_034506315.1 of candidate division KSB1 bacterium. Taxonomy (GTDB): domain Bacteria; phylum Zhuqueibacterota; class Zhuqueibacteria; order Oleimicrobiales; family Geothermoviventaceae; genus Zestofontihabitans. Next base: position 115,760 of record JAPDPT010000001.1, read on the forward strand.
GCAGTCGGGCAAAGCGCCGTGGAAGATCTGGGAGTGACAACATGCGCGTCCTCGTAACGGGACACAGGGGCTACATCGGAAGCGTTCTGGTCCCCATGCTTCAGAGCCGGGGGCACGAAGTGGTGGGTCTCGACAGCGACCTTTATCGTCGTTGCACCTTCGGCGACGGCCTGCCCGACTGTCCCAGCATTGAGAAAGACATCCGGGATGTGGAGCTTTCTGACCTGCGAGGCATGGATGCGGTCATCCATCTGGCGGCGCTGTCCAACGACCCCCTTGGCGATCTGGACCCAGAGCTCACGCTGGAGATTAACCACCGGGCCAGCGTACGCCTCGCCAAACTGGCCAAACGAGCCGGGGTGGGCCGATTCCTCTTCTCGTCGTCCTGCAGCATCTACGGCGCTTCCGGCGAGGAAATGGTGGATGAAAACGGCGCGTTCCGTCCCGTCACCCCCTACGGCCTCTCCAAAGCCCTCGTGGAGAGGGACGTGTCCCGGCTGGCCGACGACTCCTTCTCCCCCGTCTTTCTTCGCAACGCCACGGTCTACGGTCTTTCCCCCCGCATTCGCTTCGACCTCGTTCTGAACAATCTGGTAGCCTGGGCTTTCACGACGGGAAAAGTGTTCCTCAAGAGCGACGGCACACCCTGGCGACCCATCGTACACGTGGAGGATGTGTGCCTGGCCTTCGCGTGCGCGCTGGAGGCGCCCCGCCAATTGGTGCACAACCAGGCCTTCAACGTGGGGCGGACCCAGGAGAACTATCGCATCCGCGAGCTGGCCGACATCGTGAAGGACGTCGTGGTGGGAGCCGAGATCGAGTTCTCAGGAGAGGCGGGGCCGGATAAGCGCTGCTATCGCGTGAACTGCGACAAGATTCTGCGGACCCTCCCCGCTTTCCGGCCCCGATGGACCGCCCGTGAGGGCGCTGAGCAACTCTACGAGGCCTACAAGAAGAACGGGCTGGCTCTCGAGGATTTCGAAGGGCCGAGGTACAAACGAATTGACCATGTCAAGTGGCTCCTCTCGCTGGGGGCTCTGACCCCGAAGTTGAGGTGGAGGAATGAACGCATCGTCTGCTGAGACAGCCGCGCGGAAAAACCTGGACTGCTGGTCTGCCCTCTACACGACAATCGACCGCTGCCGGGCCTGCGGCAGTCCGCATCTGGATCCAATCCTCTATCTGGGTGAGACCCCTCTGGCGGACCGTCTGCTGACGCCGCGGACCCTCCAGCTGCCTGAGCCACGCGTGCCTCTCACAGTCCTGTTTTGCCGCGACTGTTCGCTTCTGCAGATCCGAGAGACCGTCCATCCTGAAATCCTCTTCGGGGACGACTACCCCTATTACTCCTCCGTCTCGCCGACCCTGCTGGCGCATGCGAGGGCCAACGCTCTGGAACTCATCCAAACGCGGGCGCTGGGGCCATCCTCCTTCGTCCTCGAAATCGCCAGCAACGACGGATATCTGCTGCGCAACTTCGTGGCTGCGGGGATCCCCTGTCTGGGGGTCGATCCAGCCAAGGGGCCAGCCGAAGCCGCAAGGAAAGTCGGCGTCCCCACGCTGTGCACGTTCTTCAATCTGGAGCTGGCCCAGGACCTTGTGCGCGAGGGGCGCCAGGCAGACGTTGTGTTTGCCAACAACGTGCTGGCCCACGTGGCGGACCTCGGAGGCCTTGTGGAAGGGATAGCCACCGTCCTCAAGGATCGGGGCGTCGCCGTGATCGAGGTTCCCTACGTCCTTGACCTGGTCGAGCACAACGAGTTCGACACCATCTATCACCAGCACCTCTGCTATTTCTCGGTCACGGCGCTGAGCCAGCTATTCCGGCGCCATGGTCTCTCCTTGAATGACGTCCGCCGATTGTCCATTCACGGCGGGTCTCTGCGACTCTACGTCGAGAAGGTGGAACAAGTCCGACCCAGCGTCCTGGAGCTCCTGGCTCTTGAGGAGGAGCGTGGACTGACGCAGCGTTCCTACTACGCCGACTTCGCCTCGCGGGTGGAGAAGATTCGTACCCAGCTCGTCGGTCTTCTGGAAGCGCTCAAGACGGCAGGTGCCCGGATTGTTGGTTACGGCGCAGCCGCCAAGGCCAACACCCTAATGAGCTACTGCGGAATCGGCGCCAACTATCTCGACTACCTGGTGGACCTCAATCCGCACAAGCACGGCCGCTACATGAGCGGGAATCGCCTCCCCATTCTGCCGGTGGACACCATCCTTCAGGATCGTCCGGACTATCTGCTCATCTTAGCCTGGAACTTTGCGGACGAGATCATGCAACAGCAGGAGGCTTACCGTCAGATGGGAGGAAAGTTCATCATTCCCATTCCGGAGCCAAGGGTTGTCGAATAGGCACAGGAACGGCCGCCGCGGGCTCCGTCGCTGCGCGGGGGCCACATCGAGAGGCGTGTGCATATGTCCAAGGCCCCAAAGAGCCAACCGGCCTGCCCCAGCTGCACAGGGAGCCGCACCTTCGATTTCTACCACATCGATCGGGTACCGGTCCATAGCTGCGTGTTACTGGATTCGGAAGAGGAATCCCTCGGCTACCCCAGGCACCGCATCGACCTGTACTTCTGCCGGGATTGCGGATTCATCTTCAACGCCGCGTTCCAGCCGGAGCTGGTGGACTATACCCAGCCGTACGAGGACCAGCAGGCTTTCTCCCCGACCTTTGCGGCTTTCGCTACGGCTCTCGCCCGCCGCCTGGTAGAAAAGCACAGTCTCTACGGGAAAACCCTCATCGAGATCGGGTGCGGGAAGGGAGATTTTCTCGCGGAGCTGTGCCGGCTGGGCGAGAACTGGGGCATCGGCATCGACCCAGCTGTGCGAGCAGACCGAATCCCTGCCGATGTGGCCTGGCGGATTCAATGCATCCCGGAGTATTTCTCCCAAAACCACCTCTCACTGCGCGGAGATTTCGTTTGTTGCCGGCACACGCTGGAGCACGTGCCCCACACCCTGGAATTCGTGCGTCGCATCTTTTCCCTCTCGGACCACAACCCGCCAGCTCCCGTTTTTGTCGAGGTACCGGACACGCTGCGGGTGCTGAAGGAGCTGGCATTTTGGGACATTTACTACGAGCACTGCTCCTATTTTACCGCCGCCTCCTTGCGTCACCTCTTTGCAAAGGTGGGGTTTGAGGTGCTGGAGGTCAAGCTGGCTTACGGCGACCAGTACCTGCTCCTCGAAGCTGTTCCCGGTCGGCCGGGCAAATCGCTCCCACCAGAGGCGAACGAGGTGGGCATGCTCGAAGCCGCAGCGCGGAGGTTCTCGGTCGAGGTCGCGGAGAAAATCCAGGGGTGGAGGGAGATCATTCGAGGACTTGTGCGTGACGGGAAGAAGCTCGCCATCTGGGGGGCAGGATCGAAGGCCGTTGGCTTCCTCACCACGCTCGGCTTGGACGACGAGGTCCAGGCGCTTGTCGACATCAATCCGTTCCGTCAGGGCAGGTATCTGCCCGGCTTCGGAAAGAAGATCCTCGCGCCGGAGGAACTCCGCGAGTATCGACCGGACGTGGTTATCGCGATGAACCCGTTGTACCGCACGGAGATCGCCGGCGAACTCGAGCGCCTGGGTCTAACCGCGGAAGTATTGGCGGTGTGACGGAAACCGCCGGACCTGGCACGAGGTCGCCAGCAAGCGACGGTGTGGTGAGCGCCTTAGCCCCCTCGAGGAGGGAAGAGCTCGTGCAATGTCCGATTTGTGAAAGCGGCGATCTCCAAACCGTGCTGGAGATGCGGAACGTTCCGGTCTACTGCAACGTGCTGTTAGACGACCCCGAGGAGGCCCTTTCGGTTCCCCGCGGCGATGTGAAGCTGAGCGTCTGCCCCGTTTGCGGACACGGCGTCAATTGCGCATTCGAATCTGCGCGCGTTGGCTACGAGCGCCTGAACTACGAGAACTCTCTCCACTTCTCCCAAACGTTCCGACGCTTCGCAAGGCGCTTGGCAAGGAGTCTTGTCCAGCGCTACGGTCTGCGCGGTCGGACCATTCTGGAGATCGGCTGTGGAAGGGGCGATTACCTGCGCCTGTTGCGCGACCTCGCACAGACCAAGGGCATCGGCTTCGATCCGGGCCTGGCGGCTACAGACATCCCAACGGAAGATCCCCAGATCCGGCTTCTTCCCGTGAGCTTCCAGCCAGAGCTGGTCCCGGAGGAGGTGGACTTCGTCATCGGCCGACACGTGCTCGAGCACCTCGAACACCCAGCGGAGCTTCTAAGGGACCTACGGGAAGGGCTGCCTGCAACAAAGCAGCTCTGGGGTTACTTCGAGGTTCCCAACTTCGACTGGATTGTGCAAAGGGTCGCGGTCCTCGACGTGATCTACGAGCACGTTCACTACTTCAGCCACAATTCGCTGCAAGAGCTCTTTGTCAAGGTCGGCTACGGCGTGCGCCATTGCCGGAGCACGTACCACGACCAGTACCTGGGGGCAGAGGTGGAATTCTGGCCCCTGCGCTCGACGCGACGCCGCAGGCCCCAGCGCGCCCCCCAAATGCGGGGCCTGCAGGACTTCCGCGTGAGGTGCGAACGTTTCCTCCAGCGGTGGAGGGAATTCTTCTTCGAGCAGCTGCGCGCAGGCCGGAAGATCGTCCTGTGGGGTATCGGCTCCAAGGCGGTCAACCTGCTGAACCTTCTGGAGCTCGGCTCCCAGCCCGTGTGGCTGATCGACCAGAATCCCCGTAAGCAGGGCAGGTACGCGGCCGGCACGGCCTTGGTCATTCTGGCGCCCGAACAGGCAAGGTCGATCCGACCGGACATCGTGCTCGCATTGAATCCCGCGTATAGGCACGAGGTCCAAAACACGATGGCCAAGCTCGGAGTGCAGTGCGAAGTCTTGGCTGTGCAATGAACCGACCCGTGTTGACAGAGCACCAAGTCCTGAAGGAAAAGGCTTCCGCCACGGGAAGACAGCACACAGGAAAGGAGCGCACCGGTGCCCGGAATCTACGGTGTGGTGACAGAGGACATCGAGGAAGTGGTCAAACCGTTGGAGCCCGCCATACGCCGTCTCTTGACGCACGGTGAAGGATACCGAGCGGCTCATTATGCCGAAGCGGGCGTACTTCTTGGCCATGTCGCGTTGGAAAAGGGCGACGAACATCTGGCCATAGCCCAGGAGGACGAGAAAACGATCGTCCTGGATGGGGTGATCTACGATGGGGAGAGCGTAGGTCTGTCGGGCCCGGCCGCAGGAGCTGCAGCGGCGCAGCAAGTGTCGCGGCTCGTCGGCGAAATGGGCATGAGCATGGTGGCTCGCCTCAACGGTTCGTTCGTGGGGTGCCTTTGGAATCGGCGAGAAAGAGAGCTGGTGCTGTTCAACGACCGCTATGGACTGCGACCCCTATACTACTGCCATGTCCCGGGAAAAGGGCTGGCGTTCGCCCCAGACGTCAAGGCGCTGCGCCCCATCCCATGGGTACCCTTTCGTCCGAGCGAGGAGGGAGTGGTCGAGTTTCTTGAGTTTCGCCAGCTCCTGGACGACCGGACATTGTTTGATGGGATTCGCCTATTCCCTCCCGGATGCATTGCCCGTTGGAAAAATGGGCGGCTCCATTTGGAGCGCTACTGGGATTACCGCCCGCAGCCGGCGCAAATGAGCCTTCAGGAGGCCGTTCACCGGTTCCACTGCTTGATGCAGCAGGCGGTCCGAAGACAACTGAAGACTTCTCGTCCGGTAGGCCTGCTGCTTAGTGGGGGCCTCGATTCCCGGTCCGTGCTCGCACCCGCAGTTCCCGTCGCTCCCCACCTCCGTACCTACACCTACGGTACACCGCGCGCAGCCGACGTCCGATTGGCGAAACGATTGGCCTCAGCGTGTGGCGTGTTCCACCGTTTGATTCTCCAGGAACCGACCTTTCTGGAGAAGGTGGGGGAGGAGGGGGTCTGGATTACCGAGGGGATGCTTCCCTGCGAACGCTTCCAGGCCTTCGATGCTTACCCGACAATCCTCGCCGACGGGACGGAGGTACTTCTCTCGGGAGTTTCCGGGGACTTACTCACGGGGTGTTACCTGAAACCACGCTTCCTGGAGGCGAGAGCAAAAACTAGCTTGGAAGATGCGATCCCCTTCCTGCGGCCCCAGCCTTTTGCCAAGCCCGAGCGAAAGGAGCTCCTTACCCCTCGGCTCTACGCTCGGTACGCCGAGCACGCGGAGGAAACGCTCCGTCAGGCCTTAGAGCGCTACCGCGACGGCTGGACACCTCAACAGGCGTTCGACCACTTCCGATGGTACCAATTTCACCGGAGGATCGTCGTCTTTGCCGCCAAACTCGCCTCGGTGCACTTCGACGTCCGGAGTCCTTTCTACGACTACGACCTGGTCGATTTCCTGGCGACCGTGCCTTTTGAGCTGAAGCTGGGGCAACGCTTCTACCGGGAGTGGTTTGCTACCTTTTACCCGGACCTCGCACGTATTCCATCTCCTCGTTACGGCCTTCCGATCCGCCAGCCGATCTGGCCCGTGCGGGCGATCCACAAGCTTAACCCGATGCGTAACCCGTACTTCTGGGATGGCCTGGCCCGAGGGCGGTATTGGCTCCGAAAAATAGGCCTGGGTAGCCTGGTGACCTTGCGGCCGGTGCCGAGTGGAGGTGCCGACTATCCCGAATGGTACCGGGGGCCTCTCCGGAACTACGTGCTGAGGCTTCTGACCGCGCCAGACGCCCGCTACCCGGAATTCGTACAGCGCGATACGGTCCATCGCATGCTCAGGGAGCATTGGGAGGTCCGGCACGACTATCACAGCTCGAAACTCGGGCTCGTGCTCACGCTCGAGCTCTGGTTGCGCAGGTTCTTCCAGTGACTCGGCGCGGACTCACAGACCTGGCCAGACACTCGACGGTCTATGCCCTCGGTAACTTTCTGCAGAGGGCCATAGGCTTTCTCCTCATCCCTGTGTACACCCGCCTTCTGACCCCTGCCGATTACGGCATCCTGGAGATTCTGAACGTCTCCCTGGAGGTCATCCTTATTTTCTGCCAGTTTGGGGTCGGGACCGGACTGATGCGGGCGCTGCTTTACCAAGCCAACTCCAGGGACGAGCAAAAGATCGCCTTCGCTACGGCCTTCTGGTTCGTAGCCTTCGCCTCCTCTCTTGTCCTCTCTACAGCGTGCCTGTTCAGCCGGCCGATCGCCAATCTCACTACCGGGAATCCAGACCTCTCCACCTGGTTTCGGCTGATCTTCGTGGCGGGGATCCTGCAAGTCAACGCCTCCGTTGTCCTTCGGGTTTACCGGGCTGAACTCCGCTCGGTGGCCTTCTGTGCCATACAACTTGCGGCTTTTACCATCGGCCTCGTGCTCAACATCTACTTCCTGGCGGTTCTGCACACGGGTGTGAGGGGTGTCCTTTTCAGCGAGATCATTAGCTCTGCCTTCTTGTTTTTCACGAGCGCGTTTTTCCTGCGGGACTTCTTCACATTCTCTTTCTCATGGCCATTCCTGCGCGGAATGCTCCGCTTCGGGGCCCCGTTCATCCCGGCGTTCCTGTCCATGTGGGTCCTCACGGGCGCGGACCGTTATTTCCTGCAACATTTCAGCAGCGCTACGGAAGTCGGCCTCTATTCCTTAGGCATGCGGTTCGCCCTTATTCTGCAGTTCCTTTTCCGGACGCCACTGGATCAGAATTGGGCGGCCGTGTACTATCCGCTTGCCAAACAGCCCGGGGGTGAACGAGAGATCGGCAAGCTCGTCGCCTATGTCTATGCCGCAGGTTGTTTCCTGGCGCTCGGCATCGGTCTGTTCGCCGGACCCGCGATCCGGGTTTTGGCTTCCCCGGCTTTTCACGCCAGTCAACGAGTGGTACCCATTCTGCTCGCGGCAGTGCTCCTGAATGCTTTGAATCTCTGCGTCTCCGTCGGCGTCAACGTGGCAGGCCGGTCAGAGTTTACCTCCATGATCGCGCTCCCCGCAGCGGCACTCAATCTGCTCCTCAACTGGTGGTTGGTCCCCCCCTATGGAATGATGGGGGCAGCTGCAGCCACCGCATTCTCCTTTGCCGCCATGGTCGTGGCCCACTATTTGGTCAGTCAGAGGCTGTACCGAGTGGAATATGACTGGGGACGCATACTGAAGGCTACTCTTGCCCTGGCGGTCCCGGCCGCGATCCGCATCTCGGTGCCGACGCCGGTCTTGCCGGGCGAGATCGCGTTGGCCGTCGGACTCCTTGCTCTCTACCCGACGCTCCTCTTTGCCACTGGGTTCATTGGACCGTCGGAAGCGCGCTGGCTGAGGGAGCGAATTGAGCGCTCCGCACACAGACTGGGCGTCGCCCTGGGGGTAAGGACATGACGCGCCGGCTGGTTGTCGTGAGCTACGACTTCGCGCCTCGGCTCAGCCCGGGAACATTGCGTTGGCTCAGGCTGGTCCGCTACCTCCCAGATCAGGGGTGGTTGCCCGCCGTGGTTACCAGCGCCGACTCCAATGGGCTGCAGGACGTGGAGCTGTTGGAGCAGATCCCACCTGCGGTCTCGGTCACCCGAGTCCCCACCTTGGGGACTTATCCCCGCGTCGTGGGAGCGATCGATCGCCTGTCTGGGTTGCGTTCCCGTCTGATGCGCCGCGAGAAAACCTCTCCCGTTTCTCATCACGAATGCCGTTCTTCCCGTGGCAGAGCGGCTGGTCCAGGCGACTACCTGGTCTCCCATCTTTTCGTCCCGGATCACGCTGTGGACTGGCTGCCCCGAGCCCTCCCTGCGGCCCAGCAGATCCTCCGCCAACACCAGAGCCGCCTTCTCATCACCACGTCCCCACCCCATTCGGTCCATCTGCTGGGACTCGCCATCAAACGGGCGGCGCCCTGGCGTGTCCGCTGGATTGCCGATTTCCGCGACCCGTGGATGGACAACGCCACCCGGAAGTACGCTAAAGCGAGATCCCCTCTTCTTGATCGCCTCGAAGCTGGGATGGAACGGCGCGTGATCATGGGCGCCGACCTCATACTTGCCAATACGCCACGCAATCGCACTCGACTCTTATCCCGATATCCTGATCTTCCCGAGGGCAAGGTGGTGGTGCTCCCGAACGGATACGATCCCGCGGGCTTTCCGGGCTCGCAGCCTTTTCCAGCCCGAAACCACCGGATGACCATCACCTTCGTAGGCTACTTCTACCAGATTTTCGGGGAGGGCTTCCTCGACGCTGTTGAGCGAGCCCTGACGCTCCATCCCGAGCTCAATGGGGGGATTCAGCTGCGCTTGATCGGGCAGCAGGCGGATCCGATCCGAGCTCGCCTGCACCGGCTGGCAAGTCGCGACCCCGAGATGGTCGCTCTGCTGGGGCCGCTTGCGCACCGCCAATCCCTGGCAGAGCTCCAGGCCGGAGATGTGCTTCTCTGCCTGAACTACCCCGGCGAGGAAGGCAAGGCCTGCGTTCCGTCCAAGCTGTACGAGTACCTGGCGGTGGGGAAGCCCATTCTTCTGCTTAGCCCTCCGGGCGACGCGTGGGATCTGGTGCGTTTGGCGAAGGCCGGAGAGTGCGTGCATCCCTCGGATGGAGAACTGCTCGTCGAGACCATTTGGCGACTCTACGGTCGGTGGCGCGACGGGAGCCTGGCGGTCTCAGCGGACCGCCGGGTGATCCGTCCCTTCCGCAGCGACGAACAGGCGAGAATCCTGGCCGGGCACTTGGAGAACCTGGACCGTCGAACATGAACGTGGCGTCCTGGATCCAGTTCCACCCCGTTCTGGCCCTCCGCTGGCCTTCGCTGCCCGCGATTGAGTTAGCGGTGGCATTGCTTTGCCTTGTGGGCCTGGTTGGCTGGCTCGCCATCCGGCAACCTGCGTGGATCCTCTACGGCCTGGTCTTTCTCGAGCTTACCCACCTGGACTTCTTGCTTCCGGAAACGCGGCCCATTTCGGTCAGTCTCGCTTTGGAAGGGATCCTGGCCGCAGGACTCATGATTCATTGGATCGCCACAGGCGCGTCTTTACGTGTCGCCTGGCCGCAGACCGTTCTCCTGAATGTGTACGTGCTCATGGCCTGCCTCTCGTCGTTCTTGGTGGCCCCGTCGACGGTCGACCTTAACGGGCGCCTGGTGATCAAGGACCTCCTGGTCCGGTGGTTTACGATCATGGCCATCACGCAGCTTGTGGCCACGGATCAGGATCGCGAAAAGGCCTACGGGCTCCTCCTGATCAGCGCCGCCGTGCTCGTAGGCCTAAGCCTGGGTAAGCTGGCGCTCACGGGCACCAACTGGCGTAGCCGCGAGCTACCGCCGTGGGTCACGGGACCGATCCTCTTGCGCGCCAACGCACCCGGCGTCCACACAGACAACCTCGCCTGTGAACTGGTGATGATGTTTCCGCTGCTCTTCTCTTACCTCGCTTCGCCCGGAAAGAGCGGCTTGAAGGTCCTGTCCGCTCTACTTACGCCGCTCTTCTTTCTGAACATCATCCTGACGTATTCCCGTACAGGGTTTCTTGTGCTCGGGGTGGCTGTCCTGGGGACCCTATTCTATCGGCGTGGGTGGGGAAAGGCCTTGGTCGTTGTGGTCGTGGCATTGGCCGTCGGGCTATTGGCGCCCCAGGCCTTCTGGCAGCGAATGGCCACCATCGTTACGGATCGCGAAGGGTCCAGCCGTATCTTCCTCTACGCCGCGGCCATCCGGATGATCAAGGCGTCACCCCTGTGGGGCGTCGGCTATGGGGGCTTCCAGCATCTCGTGAACCAGTACTATCCTCTCCCGACCGGAACGGTCAGCGGAAGCCCCCACAACATCTACCTGGACGTGTGGGCGGAAACCGGAATCCTCGCGCTTCTGGTCTTCTTGGCCCTTCTGGCCACGAGCATCGCGGCTCTACACCGCCTGCGGAGGGAGCTCGTTAGCCTATCCGCGCTCGAGAGCCGTCTCTTTGCTCTGGAGTTGGCGCTTTTGATCTTCGCTTTGGCCGGTTTGACCACTCCCCTGCTGCTGGACCCCGTGTTCCACGTCATTTTGGGGCTGGCCTTGTCGGCGATCGCGGCGCGACGCCTCCGCGAGACGAAGCTCGAGGCACGGGCAGAAACTTGTCCACATAGGGAGATTGAACCGAGATCCTACGTCTCTCGACCGGGCATTGACTCCTGAATCAGCGAAGAGGGGAGCCTTGTCCCAAGGTAGGCCCAAAAGGCAGCCAGTTCCCAACGCGCTCACCGTCGATGTGGAGGACTGGATCCAGTCGACCTACGATCGCGACGCCCCCATCGGCGAGCGGGTCGTGCAGAACACAGGCCATCTCCTGCAGCTTCTCGATGAGCTCGGGGTAAGGGGAACGTTCTTCGTGCAGGGCCTGGTCGCAGAACGCTTCCCGCAGCTCGTGAAAGAGATCCTTCGCCGCGGGCACGAGCTGGCCTGCCACGGGTACAGCCACAAGCCCGTATTCCTGCAATCCGGCGAGGAGTTCGTTGCGGACGTGGCACGCGCACAGAACATCCTGACGGATGTCTCCGGCATCCGGCCGTCCGGCTACCGGGCTCCGGACTTCTCCATCGTCCCCGCTACCTTGTGGGCCCTGGAACGCCTGGCGGATCTCGGCTTCGCCTACGACTCCAGCGTTTTCCCCTTCCGTGGCCGGAGGTACGGGATTCCCAGTTGGGAATCGATGCCAAAGGTTCTCACCTTCGACGGTGGGAAACATCTGGTGGAATTCCCCCTCCCCGTCCTCCGCGTGGGGTGGCTCCAGATGCCGTTCCTCGGCGGCGGCTACAGCCGCCTCTTCCCCCTCTGGCTCCAGATCTACGGGATTCGGAAGTTGAACGCTTCAGGACGCCCGGCCGTCCTGTACGTACACCCGTACGAGTTGAACCCCTGGGAGATGGACAGTCTGCCGATTCCGCGATTCTCGCTTCTCCGCGCGCAGCAGAATGCCGGGCGCTCTGGCCTCGAGCGGAAGTTACGGGTCCTGCTCCGTCTGTTCCCCTTCGCCCCTGCCGGTGAGGTTCTGCGAACCCTGGGACTCTTGCCATGATCCCCTTACCGATGGACGCGAATTCTCCGATGGTCTCGGTGGTCATTCCCGTTCGCAATGAGGAAGCGACCATCGAGCGTTGCTTGCGGAGTGTCCTCGATCAGACCTATCCGGCGGATCGCCTTGAGGTGCTGGTCGTGGACGGACGTTCCACCGATCGCACGCGCGAGGTCGTCCAGCGCCTCGCCCAGGAGGACGGCCGCGTGAGGCTGATCGACAACCCCGATCGCATTACCCCCGTGGCTCGGAACCTGGGCGTGGCGCAGGCCCGGGGCGAGATCATCGCCATCATCGACGGTCACTGCTGGCTCGCAGAGGACTTCCTCGAAAGAGGGGTCGACTGCCTCAAAAAGACCGCCGCGGACTGCGTCGGCGGCCTCCTCACCAATGTGGCCAGGACGGATACGGGGCGCGCCATTGCCCTGGTGATGAACTCACCCCTCGGGGTCGGCAACTCCGCTTCCCGCGCCTCCCAACGGGCGGGGTTTGTGGATCACGTTTCCTTCCCGCTGTACCGGCGGGAGGTTTTCGACCGGATCGGCCACTTCGACCCGGCGATGGTCAAGAACCAGGACGACGAGTTCAATTACCGTCTCCGCGCCCGCGGAGGCAAGATCTACTTCTCGCCGCAAATTCGCGCCTACTATTGGGTCCGCGAGAGCCTGCACGCGCTCTGGCGGCAGTACTTTCTCTACGGCCAATTCAAGGTCGAGGTCCTTCGCCGCCACCCCAGGCAGATGCAGCTCCGGCAGTTCCTGCCGCCGGCTTTCGTGGCCGGGGTAATCGCTGGGGTAGTTCTTTCGCCGATGTGGGCACCGGCTCGCTGGATCACCGGCCTCGCCTTGACCTGCTACGCCGGCTACGTCTTCCTCGGGACTGTATCCCTGGCGAAGCGGGCTCCCCTTCGGGTTCTGCAGCGCGTGCCCCTTGTTTTCGCCACTTTGCACTTCGCCTACGGCCTGGGCTTCCTGGCGGGGATTGCGAAGTTTCTTGTAGGGACAAGAGTGGCGCTCAGCCACAAGTGAGGGAGCGATGGCACCGGTTCCCGAGCCTCGCTTCGACTTTCGGCAACTCCGCGTGATGGTGGTGACAAATCTCCCGAATCCCCAGCGGGGGATCCACGCCACCCAAACCGCTCTCTTGGCCGATTACCTGGAGCGAGAGGGAGCCCAGGTACGGAGGGTGACTCGTCAGACGCGCTTCATCCTGAAGACGGTGGATATCCTCTGCCAGCTGTGGTTGCAGAGGAACAGCTACGACTTGATCCAGATTCAGACGACACCTTACCACGGCTTCGCGAACACGGCCGTCGTGATCGCTGCTGCTCAGCTCCTGGGAAAGCGAGTTGTCTCCAACTACTTTACCTCTGCGGGGCCCGATTTTCTCGAGAAGCACCGCAGGTGGGCTGTGCCCTTGTTGAAGCGCGCAGACGCCGTGGTGGTCGCCTCGAAGTACGTGCAGGATCGCCTCGCTTCGCTGGGGGTACGATCGGTCGTAATCCCACACCTCGTGGACTACACCGACTGGCCCTGGAGGGAGCGCACCTCCTTGCGTCCGGCCCTCCTCTGGGTCCGGCGATTTCACCCCGAGTGCGATCCCGTCACCGCCATCCGGGCTTTTCAGCGGATCAAGGCCAGGCACCCCGAAGCCTCTCTCACTATGGTGGGAGACGGCCCATTGCTCTCTCCGTGCCGCCGTCTGGCGCAGGAAGCGAATTTGCGCGACGTGTCTTTCCCGGGGTTCGTCGAGAGGAAAACCCTGCGTGGCTATTACGAGACAGCGGACATTTTCCTGCACACTGCACGCGTCGATAACCAACCCCAGTCCCTTCTGGAAGCGATGGCCTCAGGCCTCGCGGTCGTGGCTACCCGGGTGGGCGGCGTGCCGGAGCTGGTGGAGGACGGCCGCTGCGGGCTTCTCGTCGATCCCGCTGACGCTGAGGCTATGGCCGAGGCTGTCGATTGTCTGCTGGAGCGACCGCAGGTGGCGTTGCGGATGATCCACAGCGCACGCGAAAGGATACGATCGCTTGACTGGCCTCATCTCCGTCCTCAGTGGTCCCAGCTGTACGAAGCGGTCCTCGCGGGGACGGAGCCCTGCTCTAAGCTCGGCGACATTCGAACTCAGCAGAGCGCTCGAGCTCCAGTAGCAACCAGGCGCTCTGAAGCGGAAGTGCCAGCCATGGCGGCGGGAACCCTCCAAAGGCGCCGGAGGCTTTCCAAATGACCTTGGAATCGTACGCCTCCTTCTTGCGGATACTGGGCATAAGATCCATTGCTGCGGGTGACCTGCTCTGGGTATCGGTGGGAGCCGGTTTCTATCAGGCCTTTCCTGTCCATCGACCCGTCGTACCGAGTGCGTGGCAGGTGCGGCAGGCCATGTGGAAAGGGCCGGCGGTAGGTGTGCGGTTCTGTGCCCCGACAGATTTTCCGCTCGGAGGGTCCAGCTTCGTCTACCTGATCGATGACCGGGGCTACGACCTCCATCACCTCTCGGCCAACCTTCGCAGCAAAGTGCGGAGAGGCCTGGCCCGCTGCCGCGTTGAGCCCATTCAAGAGCCCGAAACCCTGGAGGTCGAAGGCTGGCCTCTGAACGTCGAGACGCTGACGCGCCAGGGGCGATTCCGCGTGAGGACAGCTCGCGAACGATGGAAGCGCGTCGCTCAGAGCCTGGGGAAGATCGAAGGCCTGCAAGCCTGGGGAGCCCGCGTGGACGGTGAACTGGCTTCCCTCGCCGTGACCTTTCGCGTCCAGGATTGCGTCAACTTGCTCATCCTCCGCTCTACGCTCCAGCACCGATGGGCCTACCCGAACAATGCTCTGGTCTTCACAATTGTGCGCGAGGCCTTTGCCCAACCCGGTGTCACGTGCGTCTCGTACGGCGAAGAGTCAATCCTCGGGCTCGATAGCCTGGACGTGTTCAAGACGGGAATGGGCTTCGAGAGGCGTCCCGTTCGGCAGGTGCTGATCCTTCACCCGCTTCTCCGGTGGGCCAAGCCCCTGGTGAAAAATCGCGTCGTAGAGGCTACAGCATCCCGCTACCCTGACAACCTTGTGTTGCGGAAGATTGTAGGGGCAGCGCGCTGGCTCTGAGGCGCGTCGCTCCTTACCATGCCGGGAAAAGGGTGTGAACCCACGCCCTCACCAACGGCGGATAAGAGTATGGGAAGGACGAACAGTATTCTGATCTACTCCGAGAATTTCTACCCCCGGATCGGCGGCGCGGAGTTGCAGCTTTGGCGGCTGGGTCGGGCTCTGGCTACCATGGGGACCCAAGTCACAGTAGTCACCCTGTGGAACGACAGGGCCCTGCCCCTTCGCGAAGCCCTCGAAGGAATGACTATTTACCGGCTCCCCTATCCGCAGCGTCGCGTCCTGGACTCGCTGGTCGTGCCCTGGCGCCTGTCGGCTTATCTTCTGCAAAATGCCCGGGATTTCAGCGTCCTTCACGTGCAGGGGATCGGGCTCGCCGGAGCGGTTGCTCTGATTGTCTCACGTCTTCTGGGTAAGCAGACCTGTTTCGCAGTGATGGGCTCAGAGGAGCTGTACGTCCGCGAGTCCACGCGCGTACCGAAGCCCGTTCTCTTCAAGCTGTATGCCCTTGCGCACCACGCAGTGGCGATCAACCGCCAGAGCCGGGACTACCTGATCGACAGAGGGATCCGCGCCGAGCGCATTCACGTGATTCCGTACGGTGTGGACACAACCGTCTTCCACCCCCGCCGGCCCTCTGAGGAAATGACGGATCCCGCTGTGATTTTCGTCGGACGACTCGTGCCGCTCAAGGGCCTCCGCTATCTGCTGGAGGGCTGGCCCCACGTGCTCCGCCGGGTACCCGGAGCGCGCCTCCTCATGGTCGGGGACGGACCCTTTCGCCCCGAACTCGAGGAACTCGCTCGCGCCCTGGACATAGAAGACTCCGTGCAGTTCCTGGGCGCGCAGCGCGACGTACAGCGTTTCCTTCGGCTCGCTGAGGTGGCAGTATTGCCTTCCCTCTCGGAAGGACTTCCCAACTCGCTCCTGGAGGCCATGGCCTGCGGGCTGGCCGTTGTAGCTTCGCGCCTTCCCGGGGTTTCGGAGTTGATCGAAGACGGGAAGAACGGACTTCTCGTCGAACCCGGCAACACGAAGGCGCTGGCAGAGGCCCTCATCACCGTCCTCACTAACGCGCCGCTTCGTCGGGCCCTGGGCGCCAGGGCAGCCGAAACGGTGCGAAGGGAGTACAGCCTCGAACGAATGGTGAACGCCTTTGCCTCTCTATATCACCTGGTATGAGTGCCGGAGAGGCCACGCGGCAGGTGCAGCCTGCCTGTACCAGCAGGGCGCGTCCAGAACGATGGGGAGTCCCCGGTACGCCACCATCAGCCTCCACTGCGGTTGCCCACCCAGGCCAGGGCGCCTGCTCTCCCGGTGCCGCCGTGTCGCGGCAAAGTCTGCTTACAAGATCGTAAGCAGCAAAGAGGCTTCGGTAACTGAGGGTCGGCTACGCCGCGAAGACCAGGAACCTCCGCAACGGAGGGCCGAGAAAACAGCGGAGTTCAGGCCGCACGAACACGAGGGAAGCACGCTCGTCACCTCTGTTGGCACAGGGAATGCAGGCACAAGGCGAGAGCACTATGAGCCAGCGAAGGGATTTCGCGGTGCGGGCATGAAGCTCGTGGATGGGTGGAGGACGAGGGATGGGTCGGTCTTTCTCGAATAGCACAGGGTCGTGGAAAGAATTGCCTGAGGCGGGGCAGAAGAGGGCTCGGGTCTCAATCAGCCGGCTGTGGGGCGTCCGTGCGTGGCGGAAGTCAGCGCTGGTACTTTGGGTCGTGTTCGCGGCTGTACAGCATCCGGGAATGGCGGCGGACTATTACGTGAGCCCGGGGGGAGACGACCGGAATCCGGGGACGTTCGAGAGACCGTTCCTCACCGTTGCAAAGGCCGTGGAGGTGGCACAGCCCGGAGACGTCGTGCACATTCGGGCCGGCGTGTATTCGGGAATCCGGATCTTCCCGGCAGGAGGGGTAGGCCGGTCCGGTACGCCAGATCGTCCCATCGTGTACAGGGCCTTCGGCGACGGAGAGGCCATCATCCGGGGCATGGTTTGGATTGAGGCGGAGTACATTGAGTTCCACGGGCTGAAGATCACCAATCCCAGCGGACACGGTGTCTTTCTCTGCGGCGCCCGGACCCCGGCTGGAAGCGGATCATTTGTGACCAATCACATCCGCTTCGTACGCTGCGAGATCTACGAGTGTATGGGCATCGGGGTACTGACGGACTACGACGTTCACCACAACGAGTTCCTCTACTGCAACGTGCACCATAACGGCAAACGCAATCCGCCCAAAGACGGCGAGGGCCAGGGTTTCTACGTGGGCGGGGACTACAATCGCTTTATCGGAAACGAGATCCACGACAATGCCGATAACGGGCTCCAGATCTGGGCCTCACGGGGCTGGGGCGACGACGTGGCCACGCCTACTGGGAACGTGATCGTCGGTAACAAGGTGTACCGAAACGGCTTCGCCGTAAACATGGCGGGCATTGTAGTAGGGGCTGCTTGCGGCGGGGACAGCAACCTCGTAGCCAATAACCTCATCTACGGGAATCGCACGTACGGACTCCACATCGCCGGCAGCCTGGGAAAGGACAATCGCTTCGTGAACAACACGATCTTCGGCAACGAGACTGGCATTGCCATCTACTCCTCGGCAGGGCCGAATACCGTGGTGCTGAACAACGTTGTCTTCGGTAACCCGATCAATCTGACGGTCTGGCGGATCCCAGACAAGCCGGATCACCTGTCGACGCTGGTGTGCGACTACAACCTCTGGGATCCGTCCGGTTCTTTCAACTGGGTCGGGGTATCGTACGGGAACTCGTTGGCCGGCTACGTCAGAGCCAGCGGCAAGGACCAGCACTCTTTCGCTGCCGACCCTCGGTTCGTCGATCCGCAGGCGGGTGACTTTCGGTTGCGTGCCGACAGCCCTGCCATCGATGCCGGTATCCTTCTGCCCGATGTGGAATCGGATGCCCTGGGCGTCCCACGTCCCCAAGGCAGCGGGCCCGACTTGGGTGCTCACGAATTCGCCAACGGTTTACACGTCGTCCTCACCGCCGTCGGCCGTAAGGGCCCTGTTCCGCTTCGCGTAGAATTCTTCGCGACCGTGGTCGGCGGCTCGGAACCCTATACCTTTGTCTGGGATTTCGGCGACGGCACGACGGCCGTTGCGGGAACCGTGGCAGCGCACTTGTACGAGGAGCCAGGTCATTACATCGTCCGTCTCCAGGTGACCGACGGGTCAGGGATGACCGGAGAGGCGACGCTTAGGGTGGAGGCCACGGAGGCTCTCCAACCCAGGAACTCCCTGTTGGTCCGCGAGGTCCGCTTGACGACCGGACCGGGTCTGTCCCCTGTCTCGGAGATCGTCCCCGGCACCTGGTATCGCGTGCAGGTAACGCTGGGCGATTCGTCCGACTGGCCCGAATTCCAGGAGCTCGTCCTCTTCCTCTCGGGACCTGCCTCGCCGATGCCGCAGGCGGCGTTCGATCCCCGCAGCAATTACGGGGTCAAGGTCAGCGCGGACGGCCGCCTCTGGGCTCTGGAGACGCCCGGGGATTCAACATGGACAGAGATCTCGGGTCGGTCGGGCTTGTGGGTGGACGCATCCCGGAACAGCTTTAGCCTCGATCTCGCCCGGGGAGAGATACAGCTCTCCGTGCGCCTCCTGGCAGAAGCCGCTTCGGGCCGGTGGTACATCCTTGCTCTTGCCCAGGATCGCTCGGGAAGCTGGACTTCAGCCCGCTTCCCCATCACCGTGCGCGACGGCTCCGAGATTGTGGCCGAGCTCTTCGCTCAGGGTCCGGTGGCCGACTCGACGGGCCGGTGGTTCTACCAAGTCCTGCTCACAACCTCTCGCCCCGTCGTGCGAATACCGGCCCCGCTCTTCTTCGTGGACAAGCTTGGGAACCGGCACCTCGTGACTCTGGAGGGAACGCTGCCCGGCTCGACTTTCTACGGTAGAATCTGGCGGGACGATGCTCCAGAGGAAGGCTGGGGGCGATTTGAGCTCGGGCCTGGAGCCCTGGCGGATACCCTGGGCAATGAGGGCTCCACGATCCTCCAGGGGCAATCCATGCTTCTCGACTGGCCACCCAAGCGGGTAGCCAATCCAGTAGCCACTTCGTCGGCTGGGCGCTGATGGAAAGGGAGATGGAAGCCGTCTGGGAGCGAGCCTCGGCTGCTTCCCCCACCGTCGTCCTGCAGGTCGTAGAAAGCCTGGCCGTGGGCGGTGCCGAACGACTAGCGGTGGAGGTGGCGAACTGGCTCCGACCGCCGCTTTACGAAAGCCACCTGGTGTGCACGCACGGCAGCGGCCCGCTGGAAAAGAGGCTTTCCCCCCACGTGCACCTTTTCTGTCTGCACCGCACCTCGCGGGCCAATCTCTCAAGCTTCTGGCTGTTTGGCCGGTACGCGTCGCGCGCAGGAGCTCACATCGTCCATTCCCACGGACACTTCACCGCGTACTTCTGCGGGTTGGCCCGCCTGCTTACCGGAGGCCGGTGGCTGCACATCTTCCACGACCACAACGTCCTACCCGGCCAGGGCGTGCTGCTTACGGCCGGTGATCGCGTTTTCCTTCGCCGGCTGGATGCGCATCTGGTCGTAAATGAGAGGCTGTTGCAGAGGGCCAAGCGCCTGGGCCTGGTTCCTCGGCATCGATGCTTCTACGTCCCCAACGGCGTCTTTTCCGAGTCGGACCTTCAGGGGACCCCGCTTGGCCGCCGCGCACCGAACTCGGGGCCTCCGATACTTGTGCAGGTAGCGAACGTGCGCCCGGTAAAGGACCAGCTCATGGCTGTACACGCCGCAGCCGTGCTCAGAAGCAACTACGGTCCGTTCCGCTGGTGGCTGGTGGGCTCGCTGGAATCGGATCCCGCCTACACCCGGCGGGTCGCCGAGGAGATCCACAGGCTGGGGCTTGAGGACTGCGTGCAGCTACTGGGTGCTCGCGAGGACGTCCCTTCCCTTTTGCGCTCAGCGTCGGTGGGCGTTCTCACGTCTCGTGCCGAAGGTCTGCCACTTGCCCTTCTCGAATATATGGGGGCTGGACTGCCTGTCGTCGTGACCGACGCTGGCCATTGCCGAACCGTGGTCGAGGAGGCGAAGGCGGGTTTTGTGGTGCCGCCCGGGGATGTGGAAGGATTGGCCTCGCGTATCGCCTGGATTCTTCGCCACCCGAACGAGGCGACCGAGATGGGGAGACGCGGTCAGGAGCTGGTGCTCGCCCGCTACACGATCGACCGCACGGTGGAGGCCGTCTTGCGCATCTACGACGAGCTCCTCAGCGACCGACGGGGACAGCACTGGCCATCTCCTCGGCAGGCTGGATGACCTCCTGTCCGCTCCGGCCGTGCACGCGCGCGCCTATCAGCGTTTCCACCTCCACGACGTCGGCCCGGATCCCCGATCCGAGATCCAGACAGGAGGCGGAGGGTACCCCACAGGCCACGTCCACCACCTCGTCGACGAGCAGGGCAACGAGCTGGCCTCCGACGTCCGTTACGATGTAGACGCACAGAGGATCGGGGGGTTCGTCCACCCCGTAGGCCCGGAGGTCTAGCACCGGAATTTGCTCATTCCGTACGCAGATCGTGCCCACGAATCCGCCATCGCGACCCACGGCGGCTGGCTCGTACTCGCGGTGGCCGAGAACGGCGCGTACCGACTCGCTGCGAACAGCAAGCAACCTCCCTTCGGCCTCAAAAATCAAGAAGGGCCGGGATTGCAGGAGCTCTCGGCTCATCGAAGCACCTCCTTTGATCGCAACACACGCCGCCCCACAAGGGGATTATCGCCTGGCAGGGACAAAACGTTAGGGCCGACGGCTCGCCCTCCTGCTTGCACGGGACACCGCGCAGGGTTATCTTTGCCGGACAAGAACAAGGCGAACACCAGAAGGAGAGCCCCATGAGTCCGATCCTGACTGGCTGGAGCTACTTCGGCGTGCGCAACCCGAAGCACGTGGCCGAAGACCTCGAGGACATGGTCGAACACGGCGCCAACGCCGTGCTTTTCACCCTGTCCGAGGAGGACGTGGCGTTCTATCTGGACACCATGCGAGAGCTCGTCGAGCTGGCGCACGCGAGGCGAATGGTGGTCTACGTTAACCCCTGGGCATGGGGCGGAGTGTTCGGCGGAGAAGCTTTCTCCGGATTCCTGGCGCGCAATCCCGATGCGCGTCAGGTGGACTCCGCGGGCAGACCCGTCCCAGCTGCCTGCTTCCACCACCCAAAGTTTCGCGATGCCATGCTCCGCTGGCTGGACGCGGCGCAGCACGTCGGTGCCGATATCGCCATGTGGGACGAGCCCCACTTCTTCATCTTCGACTGGGACCCTGAGCTGTCTGCCTACAAGGGCCGGTGGACGTGCCGATGCCGCCACTGCCGCAAGCGATTCCGCACTCTCTACGGCTTCGAAATGCCGGTCCAACGCACCCCCGAAATCGAAGAGTTCCGCCACCGTTCCATCCTCAGCTTCCTGGACACGATGGCGCGCGAGGCGCGTAGCCGCGGCCTCCGGAACTCGATCTGCATCCTGCCCCCTTCCTTCGGTCTCGACGACGGTTTGCTTCGCTACGAGGAGGTCTTCGACCTTGAGGCGATCGACATTGTGGCCACCGACCCCTACTGGCGCGAAGAAAATGACCTCGCCTGGGTGGAGCGGGAGTACAGCGCTAATGCAACATGGCTTATCCGAGAAGGAAAACGAACAGGACGCGAAGTGGAGATCTGGGTTAAGAATTTCAAGGTGCGACGGGGACAGGAGGAGTTTGTGCGCCACGCGACTCGCGTAGCCTTCGAGAAGGGCATCCGCCGAATCCTGGCGTGGAGCTACCTCGGCTCAGCCTACATGAGCGCGCTGCGCAGTGACGATCCCCTACTCGTGTACCGTACCCAGGCGGAAGCCTTCCGCGCTTGCCGGGAAATGGCCACCTGACCCTACCCCTTGCCACCCCCTCGGCGAAGGTCCGGAAGGGCCAGGAGAGACCCAACCTCGCAGGGACGAAACCAGGGGTAGAACTCCGCACGCCACGCCCGGCACACCCAAGTGCGCCGACGTACGGCGATTGTCGCCTTGCCCCTGCCGGACGCCGGAGAGGGGGAAGCGATCAAGGCACAGCGAGGGGTCTCTGTCCAAGGGAGGCCGCAGCCGAACGTACGTGGCTGGGAAGGGGCTATTCTCCCTCCCAGACGATCGCACAAGACTGCGGCGCGGAGAAAAGCGCCGTCACTCCGAGGGCAACGGGCAGTTGGGGACGCGTTTCCCGAAGGCAAGGAGGAGCAGGGTGAGCAGGCCTATGCCGCTCAGCAAACCCAGCCCGGCAGGAAACCCAAAGCCGCAGGGAAGATAGCAGGTCACCAGCGACACGGCCGCCGCGAGGAGTGCGTAAAGGAGCTGCGTGCGCACATGGTCAATGTGGTCGGCTGCAGAAGCCATCGAAGACATGATCGTCGTGTCGGAGATGGGCGAGCAGTGGTCCCCAAATACGCTGCCGGACAGCACAGCGCCCACGCTTGCCACCAGAATCCTCTCGGAGGCCGCCGGCGGAACCGAGGCCAGGAGGCACAACTTGTGGGCCATGGGCACGGCTATGGGCACGAGGATCGCCATGGTAGCCCAGGAGGTCCCCGTGGCGAAGCTCGTGAAGGCCGCCACGACGAACACCACCGCAGGGAGGAGGGGAGGCGACAAGACGCCTTTCGCCAGCTGGATCACATAGTCGGCCGCGTGCAGGTCCGCACAGACCTTGCCAATGGCCCAGGCCAGGACAAGGATCACCATGGCAAGGACCATAGCCCGCACGCCCGCGAGCCAGGATTCGAGGGCCTGGGCAAGGGTGAGGATCCGCTGCCCCACCGCAAGCCCGATGGCTGAAACGGCCGCCAAAAAGGAAGCCCACATAAGCACGTGGAAGGAGTTGGCCGCCCCTACAATTTGGCCCACTCTCGCGGTCCGGGCTGCCGCGCCCAGCTCGCTGCGACCGCTCAGATAGAGCCCCAGGAACGTCGTGGCGATCATCAGGAGGATGGGCACAAGGGCGTTCCACCACCGCGCATCTTCGGCGGAAACCGGCGTGGCTTCGAACGATGCTGCGTCGGAGATCGGCTGAGCCCCGTCCCGCAGCACCTTTCCGGTGGTCGCGGCGCGATATTCAGCCTTCCACATCGGACCGAGGTCGCGGAGAGACAAGGCGACCATCGCCACCAGAGCGATCGCCAGAAGGCTGTAGGCGGACAGAGGGATGGAGCGCAGGAACAGGATGTAAGGGTCTTGGCCCAGACCCAGAGCCTTTAGCGCCGAGTCGATCAGCCCGACTTGGAAACCCACCCAAGTGGAGACCAGCGCCACGGAGGCCACGGGAGCGGCTGTACTGTCCACGATGTAGCTCAGCTTCTCACGGGAGATCCGCATTCGGTCCGTGAAGGGGCGCATCGTATTTCCGACGATCAGGGTGTTGGCGTAGTCGTCGAAGAACACGAGCACGCCGAGGGCCCAAACTGCCAGCTGCGCCCCGCGCCGTCCCCCTCCCCAGCGCGAGATGCTCTGCACGATGCCCTGCATTCCCCCCGATCGCGACACCACTCCGACCATCCCGCCAAGGGTCATGCTGAAAAGGACGATCGCCACATGGTCCGGGTCCGCAAGAGCCTCGATTACGTAGTGATCAAGGGTCCGCAGAAGCCCGGCGAAGGGGTTGTAGGCCTGCAGAAAGGTTACCCCGAGCCAGGTGCCCACCAGCAAAGCCACCAGTACCTGCCTGGTCGCTAAGGCAAGGGCAATTGCCACAAGCGGCGGCAGTATGCTCAGCACGCCGGGCAGCACAAGGACCTGGGCCTCAACGGTCTGGCCATTCCAGGTGATGCGGAGGGAGCGCTTTCCCAGGTGTCGCACCGTCAGGGCACGCAGCAGGACCTCTCCGGGCGACGGGAACAGGGCTTCCTCCGGCCGAAGCGCAATCTGCGCGCCCCCGGCCACGTCCGCCACCCGCAAGCCGTCGAGTGATGCGCCCCGAGGCGAGTCCGCTACCGCCACACCGCGAACCCGAACGTCAAAGGGCACTCCCCGCAGCACTGCACGGGGCAGTTCTACCTGCAGGGTTTGCTCCGGGGCACCTGCGGTGACTTCCGGCAATGCCAGCACGAGAATGAGCAGGAAATGGCCAGCCCTTGACATCGTGTTGCCCTTCCAAGCGTGACGGTCCCGGTACTGGCGCGAATTTAGAGAATGGAGGGTGGGGAGACAAACGGAAATCCCGAACCCGGCGGGGACTAGCCTCGCCAGCCCAGGGCGTGGTGGTGCCTCAACAGGAGGGGGGCTAGAGGGGCCGATGGGGCAGATGGGCAGGTCCGGCTTTCGCCTTGACATTTAGAGGGGAATTGGCTAAAATCGCACCGGCCTGATTTGTCGGTGCAGCAGCCCGTTCGCAAATGCACTCAATGCGCAGAGGAGGATCCCATGGAGAGGGCGTCCACCGAAGGGATGAAGCCCACGCTTTCGCAAAGCTTCCTCGGCTTGCTCATTGATTCGCTCGCCTTTGCCATCTACTTCAGCGTGGCTTACCTTGTCATCTCCAAGTTCTACAAGATCCACTGGATCTTAGGTCTCATCTATCTGATTCCCTTCGTCTGGGGTTATTTCCTTTTCCTCGTGGGCCCGTTGGCGGAAGACGGCCAGACGCCGGGCCAGCGCTCCACCAACACCCTCGTCTTCCGTAAGGATGGGAAGGAATACAAGAAAGATGGCTCCACGGGCGGCATCGGATACACACGGTCCACCCTTGTCTGGGTTATCAGTCGAGGGATCTTCCCCGCTCTCGGCGCTATCGTGCTCTTCACGAACTTCTCCTACGCGAACCTGATCCTCGTGGTCGTGGTCTACCTGCTGTCGCTGCTTCTGTTCGCCACGGTGGAGGACAGCCTGTTCGGCCTGAGCAAAGTGCACTTTGCGCGTGAGTCGGCGGTGCGGGCCACCGTCAGAGGCTTCTTCGAGAAAAGCAAGCTCCCTCGGCCTCAACTTCCCAGTCACGCGGCCCTTATCCCGTATCTTATGCTGGTCGGAGGCTTGTTCATCGCGATCTACGGCGCGCTGAAGTACCAGGTGAACCATCAAGCCGCGATCGCAGGGATTGTCATCGGCATCCTGTCGATAGGGGTGGGCCAGAGCCTTCTCAACGTGCGGAGATGGTCCCGCTGGGTCGCCGTCGTCTTTCTGGTCGCGGCGGCGGTGGTGACGTTTCTCTACAGCTTTAGCCCGATCCAAACGGCCGTTACGACCTTCCTCTGCCTCGTGTTCATCTTGGACCTGGTGGCCAATCCCAGCGTGGCAAATGCCTTCCGTTCGGTGAGCTGAAGGCGGCAGGTTTTGGGTCAGGTCGGGTTTAGAGGGCGACCCCGGCAGGGTCGCCCTTTTCGTTAGTGGAAGTAAGGCCCGTCGAGGTCGATCTCCGAGATTCTGCCCACGTAGTAGTCCGCCCCCGCCAGATCCGGAAGCGGCAGGGTAGAAAGGACGACCAGACAGCGCATCCCCGCAGCCTTGGCTGCCCGGATCCCCATGGGCGCGTTCTCAATGACCAGGCACTCCTCGGGCCGCACTCCGAGCCGTTTCGCAGCTTCCAGGAACGGGTCCGGATGGGGTTTGCCGCGCGGGATGTCCTCGCTGGTGAGAACCACATCGAAACGGTCGAGAAGCTCGCGGCCCACGGCCGCCTCCATGTTCGAGCGGATGGAACCGGTCACGAGGGCCGTCTTGTAATCGCGCTCCTTCAGGCGCTCGAGAAGCTCCTGTACCCCCTCATAAGCTTTCGCTCGGGTGGTCTTTTGGTAGTGCTCCCTCTTGGCTCGTACGAGTTCGCGCAGCCGCTCCTCCGGGAGCTGGAGGCCATTCTTGGCGAGAATGGCGCGCAGGATCTCAATGGCCGGTTGGCCCTCATTGAGAGCAATGTCCCGCGGATCCACCTGGATGCCGAGGGGTGAAAGGACGTGCTGCCAGGAACGGGCGTGACTGTCGAGGGTTTTCGCCACCACTCCGTCGAAATCGAAAAGTACCGCTCGAATCAAGCGATCTCCTCCAGTCGTGCCGTGAAGTGTCTGAGAATCGGTGCCTCGTAGACGATGCGCAAACCCCGGATCTCGTCGCGCTTCCGGTAAAGGTCAATGATCGATTCCGCCACGTAGTTCATGTGCATGGTCGTGTAGACGCGGCGGGGGATGGCCAGACGCACCAGCTCAAGCTCCGGATAGATGGTCTCCCCCGTCTTCGGGTCCTTTCGGGCGAACATCAAGCTGCCGATCTCTACGGCGCGGATGCCGTACTCCCGGTACAGAGCCACCACAAGCGCCTGCCCAGGGAACTGCGACTGCGGCACGTGGGGCAGAAAAGCCTTGGCGTCGATGTAGACGGCGTGTCCACCGACCGGGCGCACGATGGGAATACCGGCCTCCTGCAGCAGATGCCCTAGATACCTCACCTGGCCAATGCGGAAGCTCAGGTAGTCCTCGTCGAGCACCTCCTGGAGACCCCGCGCCATGGCCTCCAGATCGCGCCCGGCCAGTCCGCCGTAGGTCGGAAACCCTTCCACAAGGATGAGGAGCTGGGTAGCCTTTTCCGCCCACTCGTCGTTGTTCAAGGCCAGAAAGCCGCCGATGTTTACAAGCCCGTCCTTCTTAGCGCTCATCGTGCAGCCATCGGCATAGCTGAAGAGCTCGCGGGCAATCTCTCGCACGCTCTTGTGTGCGTAGCCCGGCTCCCGCTCCTTGATGAAGTAGCAATTCTCCGCGAACCGGCACGCATCGAGGATCAGCGGAATGCCGTAACGACTCAGCACCTGTCGGGTTTGGCGCACGTTCGCCATCGAGACGGGCTGTCCGCCGGCACTGTTGTTGGTCACCGTCAGCATGGCCAGCGGGACTCGCTCTGGGCCCACCTCTTCGATTAGGCGCTCCAACTTCGATACATCGATATTCCCCTTGAAGGGGTGTTCTGCGTAAGGATCCTTCCCCTCGTCGATTACCAGATCGACCGCGATGCCGCCCTTGTGCTCGACGTTCGCGCGGGTCGTATCGAAATGGATGTTATTCGGGACGTAATCGCCGGGCTTTACGGCCACCGAGAACAGGAGATTCTCCGCCATCCGTCCCTGGTGGGTTGGGATCACGTGCCGGAAGCCGAAGATCTCCCGGACCGTGGCCTCGAAGTGGTAGTAGTTCCGGCTCCCGGCGTAGCTCTCATCGCCCAGCATCATCCCCGACCACTGGTTGTCGCTCATGGCGGAGGTGCCGCTGTCGGTGAGCAAATCGATATAGATGCTCTCGGCCGGAAGATTGAACACATTGTATCCGGCCTCCCGAATGAGCCGGTCCCGTTCCTCGCGCGTGGTCTTGCGGATGGGCTCCACTACTTTGATCTTGAACGGCTCGGCCGGGAAGAGCATAGCCTCCTCCGCTTCACGTTCGCAAGCCACTTTCGGCTCAGGCTGGCAGGCCTCGTACGGCCGGCAGCCTTCACGCCTTCAGGGAATCAAAGCACATAAAATCTGCGTGGTGGACGAGGACCGCTTCGGGGCTGCGATAGCCGCCGTCTCCTTCCTTGGCGTGCGTGGCGATGATGTGCACAACCTGCTCAGGCAAGCCGTGCTTGGTCGCCAAACCCGCCCCGCTGAACGGGTGACGCAGAAGGCGTCCCTGTGGGCTCCTCTCCACTCCCGTCTGGCCACGATGAAACTCCAGGAGCTTGCCGACGTCGTGCAGCAAGGCTCCGGCGATCAGGTGATCCATGTCCAGCCCAGAGAATCCCAGCGCCTGCCTGAGCACCTGAGCGCCAGCCCGCGCGATTTGCGTCACCGCGCGCGTGTGCGCAACGAGGCTCACTTGGGTCCCCGGGATCAACAGGGTGAAGGGGATGTTCTCCAGCTCCTGGACTTCCCATCCTCCTTCCCGAACGGCTTCCTCCCAGACGGCCAGTACCTTATCCTGGAGGGACCGGTCCTGGATCCACTCCAGCTCAGGGAACAGGGCTCTGAGCTTGTCGCGCATTCTTTCCTCCCCGCGGGATGAACAGACTGCCAGCTGACCACCTCCGCAGCCCGTGCCCTTACAGAAGGGCTTTGAAATCGCGCACGGCGCGGTCGATCCCTACCAACAGGGCGCGGTTCAGAATGGCGGCCCCGACGTGCACCTCCTCGATCTGCTCGATGGCGACCAGGTCGGTGATGTTGCTGTAATCGAGTCCGCCGCTGGCCGCCACCCCGAGACCCAGTTTCTGGGCGGCCACGGCCGCGTTCCGGATGCGTTCCAGCTCCTCCTCCACGATGCTCACCTCGTCGGAACGGGCGTAGTACCAGGAGAGGATCTCCACGAAGTCGGCTCCGCAGCGGGCCGCCGCCTTGATCTGTCGGACGTCGGGGTCGACCAGTACGCTGACCACGATGCCGTTGGCCTTGAGGCTGGCTACCATGTCCTGAAGGTAGTCGCCGGTGGAGGCTACGTCCAGCCCGCCCATTTCGCCGTGCCCATCGGGGACGAAGGTGACCATGTCGGGCAGGAGGGCGATCGCCTTTTTCAGCAGGTCCTCGTTGGGCGCGATCCGCAGGTTGAAGTGGGAGCGGACCATCTCGCGCAGCAGGTCTACATCCCGCTCCTTGATTTCTCGGCGGTCCTCGCGCAGCTGGACCGTAATCCCATCCACCCCTGCCAGCTCGGCCTGGAGGGCCACGGCCACGGGATCCGGGTCCCGGGACTTCCTCAGTTCGCGGATTGCCGCCACGAAGTCGACGATAAGCGAAAGCCTGGCCATTCGTTCCTCCCTCTCAGTTCGCCAGTTCCGACGCGAAAACGAAACGAACCCCTTGCTCTGCCAGCTTCGGCATCTGCTCCAGCAGCACGTTCAGCGTGCTCTCCCGCGGATGAGCGATCACCGCGATGCCGTTCCCGGACGAGGATTTCCCCACCAGCTCCCACAGACGGCTGCGGATCCAATCTTCGTCGTCTCGGGCATCCAGGAAGCCCGCGCTTTGCAGGGCGCGCAGACCCACGCGCCGTGCCGCCAGGTAGCCCTTGCTCTCTGGCGAGGTGCGGCTGTCGAGGAAGAACACGTTCTTCGCTTTGAGTTCCTCCATGACAGCCAGCATCGTCGGCAGGCTCGCCGTAGCCCTCGAGCCTTCGTGGTTGTTCAGGCCCTTCGCGTAGGGTACAGCGGCAAGGGCTTTGCGCACGCGCTCGGCAACCTCCCGCGGGGAATGGGAGCTACGAATGGCGTAGCCACGATCCTCCACATCCCCGTGTTCCGGCTCCATCGGCATGTGGACGATCACCTCTTTGCCGGCCCGATGCACTCGCTCCGCCACTTCCGTGGTGCGCTTTAGCCCCGGTATCACCGCAACGGTGAACTTGTAGGGCAGCTGCAGTAGCGCTTCAAACTCGCGACTCATGCCGTAGCCCGCGTCATCCAGAACAAGGGCGACCGTGGCAAGCCGGGTGGGCACCTCGCGCTCGCTCGCGGCAATGATTCGCCCCTGCGCCTCTCCCTTCCGCCCGAACACGATTTCCAGGCGAGGAGGGTGCGTTTCTTCCTTCGCAAGGAGAATCTCAAGCTTCGCCCTCTTGAGGGCCTCTTCGATCTCCCGGTGTAAAGGCGGTAAGGGTGTTCCCCGCGGCAGCTCCACCTGCAGCCGGTCGCCCGTACGGATCCAGCGGGCTTGGGGTATTCCGCTGGCCTGGAGGGCGCGGTAGACAGCTTGCCAGGGGTCTTCCGCAGGCGCAGGCTGGACCTCTTGCCTTGTTGCTGCGAGGTGGCGGTCCAGCGCGTAGAGGATCACGGCAGAGGCGGTGAGGCAAAGGATCCAGAACCACTTTGGGGCCTGCGGAAGCCGAGAGCAGGCGGCTTTTCTTTCGTGCGGCGTCGGGTGCCGTCTCCGCATTCTGCCCCCTACCTACCGAGCACGGCCTTCAGCACAGACCACGCCGGGGCATCTACCGTGGCTCGGTCCGTCCATCGCCAGATGTACCAGTACGAGGTCGAAGGATCGCGGACCAACCAGAACTCCGCCCTTCCTTGGCACCGACGCGGGGCGGAGGAAAACCCCTGCGGGAATCCGGCCTCCAGGAGGTACTCCGTAACCAGGAGCCTCTCGCCCCCTTCGCCGACCTGTTCTCCGATCCTGCTCCACTGCAGTCTCAGGACCGAGTCTTTGGGCACAGCCTGAAACAGCTGCTCTGCGAAGTGCCTCTCCTCTTCGAGGCCCCATCGTTCGAAGACCCCCGGGAAGGCTGAAGCTGCCGCAGGTTCGGGTTCAAACCGGAAGATCTTCCCGGTGAGGAGGCTGTCCGATAAGCAGCGAACGTAGTTCACAATGCTACGGTCCGTAAGGGCAGTCCGCAGGTTGCTGAGCACGTCTTCCGGTTGGTACGGAGGTGTCCACTGGGCGCGCGAGGCCGAAGGAGGCTCAGGCTCTCGAGTGGCAAACGGATTCTTGCATCCGGCGAGCAGGAATGCCAGGCAGCAGATCCAGATCTCAAGCCGCCGGTTCCTCTCATCCAAGATTCTCATGCTCGAACACGAAAGCCCAAGCTGATCCCGAGGTTTCTTTCCCTTGCAGAAATCAATTTACGCCGCACGGCCCTGTGGAGCAAGCCATTTCCCCGCCTCCTTGCACGGAGGCCTTCCCGCCCGACGGAAGCCGCGGGGAACGGGTGTTAGGCGCCGTCTCATCCGGTAGGTGCTGTCGTCGGGCTTCCCCGCCCAGCTGCGTCGTGCGCGGGAGGACCGGAGGAAACCGGGCCTTAGATACGGATCCGGAGGAAAAGGCCGTGGTCTGTTGGAAAGAGGTTGAAGCGGGAGGTTCTTCGATGAAGGGCGGAGATGGTCCGCGCGCTGAGGATACCCACCCCTGCGCCAACCGCTACGTCCGTCGGGAAGTGGGTACCGGCTGCTACCCGGCACGCCGCCACCCCCAGGGCAAGGGAGTAGGCAAGGACCTGAGCCGCCGCACCTAAGGGCAGGCCCGAGGTCTGGCGGAGCAGCTCCGCCGCCGCAAAGGCCTGGGCAGCGTGCTCCGAGAAGAACGAGGCTCGCGAGTCGCCGTCACCGAGAAGTCTGGCAGGGCAGCGGGGATGGTAGGCGTAGGGGCGGGGGCGCTGCGTGGCCCACTTACTCCAGGCGGCAAGACCTGTGACCCAGAGCGCTGTTTCCGCGTGCTCCAGCGCCGTCGGTAGGCGCCGGCCCAAGGTACCCGAAATCGAGGCCCACAGCGAGAACGCCAACTCCACGACCAGACCCACGTCGCTGGCCACGTCCCACCGCGCCGAGTACCCCCGAACGAAGAAGCGATCGAGGGAACAGAGCTCGCCCGGATCCTTCGGGTTCACACCGACGCCCGGAATACTGCTCCGGAGGTACAGCCCGGAGCCCGCGGCCAGAGCCCCTCCTACCAGCAGCGCCGCCTCCCTGCGCCAGTTCTCCTCTTTCCGGTCCTGGCCCCAAGCCGGCGCCGCAACGAGTGCGATCAGAGCCACCACCCCCAGGCACTGGCAAAGCCACCAGCCCCGTGGCATTTCGTAGCCCAGGCTGCCCTCCCGTTCCGTCGCGCTGTGGCCCGCGCCGCCCCTCAGGCTCGCCCTCACTCCATTTTGGCGCCGAAGCCGATGACCGCGCTGACGTACAGGCCCTGGAGGTTGAAGTCGGGCATGCCGTGCACCGTGCTTTCTTCGGCCTTCCATTCGGCCTCGCCGAACGGAAGCAGATACTCGACGCGCAGGCCCAGCAACACGCCGGGGGGCTGGTCCTCCCCCGCAAATGCCATCAGGTGATCGAATTGAAGACCGAACTTCAGGAGCATCTGCCCGGAGGAAAGGCGGGCCATGAGGCGGGGATTCTCCAAGATGCGACCGAAATTCGTTTCGAGCTGAGCCGGCACGATGTTCAGCTCCATTCCGCCCCCTCCGAGGCCGGTGAGCAGGGTAAGGTTCACCAGTCTGGTCTTTCGGATCGTCAATCCCAGATCGAAGAAGCCGACACCCCCGGCAAGGCGCGCTGTGGCCGTGGAGCTCTGCCGTGTCTGCCACATTCCCCAGCCCGAGCCACCGATCAGGACGCGGTCGCCGAAGAAGGCACCCCACCCACCGATAGTCGGAAAGTCGGCGGAGAATTCCTGGTAGCCCGCCCGGGCCATGGTGTGGTTTAGGTCGTCCACTTCGAAACGGGCAGCCCCGAGGAGGATCCCTCCAAAGCCTCCTTGGCCCCAGGCTCCTTCGGACGCCATCGTGGCCAGAAGGAGGCAACCGACGAACAGGACTCCACGCCTCATGGTACACCTCCCAAGTTCGCGCCCTTTGCCGTCACTATGGGATCAACCGTACCGCAGCCAGCGGACAACCTCGGGTAGGGTCGCCCGCTTGCCGATCATCAGAATCCCCACGCGGAAGATCCTCCCCACCACCCAGATGGAGGCCCACAATGCGAGAATCATGAGAACGATAGAGCTTGCGATTTGCACGAGGGACGGCGGGTCTATCGCAATACGCACGAACATAAGGATGGGCGCGAAGAATGGAATCAGGGACAGGACGACGCTTACCGTGGAGTGGGGGGCATTGATGGTGTGGAACATGGCCATGAAGGGGACCACCAGGAGCATCACCAGGGGGTATTGCAGGCTCTGGGCCTCGGCCTCGTTGTTCACCATGGCACCCAGGGCGGCCCAGAGCGTGGAGTACAGCAGATACCCGAGCACGAAAAAGACCACAAAGGCGGCGATCGTCCCGGGGGAAACCGTCACCCGGAATTCCTGTCCCAGCTTCGCCTGCATCCAATCCCCCCCAAGCACGAAAACAGCGAGCAGGATGACCACCCAGAGGAAATACTGGAGCAAGCCCGCGGAGCCCACCCCGAGGATCTTACCCGCCATAAGCTGGCCGGGGCGGACAAGGGACAGGATGATCTCCACCGCACGGGAGCTCTTGTCCTCGATGACAGCCCGCAGGACGGACGTGCCGTAAAGAATGATGGTCATGTAGAGAGACAGGACCATAAGATAAACCACCAGGAACTCGACGCCACCACTGCGTTCCTCGGCCCCCGCTTTCTGTACCTTGAAGGTCCGCAGAGGTAGCGGGTGCATCAGGCTGAGCACGGTCTGAGGATCCAGCCCCTTTTGCAGAAGCCGTAATTCAATCACCCCGGACGAGATCCGGGCGCGCACTGCTTCATTGCGTTCAAAGCTGGAGATGTTTTTCGCGTAGAGCTCCATCGGGGTGGCGGGTCCGCCGATCGCCCCCGCCGGCACGACCACCACGCCTTCGAGTTGATTGCGCCGTATCTGCCCCAGAAGATCTTCCCGTAGTCGGGGCAATTCGGTTGAGTCGCAGCGGTAGATCTGAAAGCGATACTGCCCGCCTGCGCCAAGCAGAGAACTCGCCTCCGTCAGCCTGCCGGTCAGGTCGACGACGGCTATGCGGTGCTCCTTGCCCGCGCTCAGGCGCATGAACAGAGCGGGAAGCACGCTCATCCCGACGACGAGCACGGGGAAGAGAATGGCACCGATCCAGAAGCCCTTGCCCCGGATCCTCTGGAGCAATTCCTTACGCACGAGAACGAGCACGGGCCTCACGGCTCAACCTCCGAAGCAGCGCCCTTCACCACAGTGATGAAGATTTCGTTCAGGCTGGGCTCGCGCACCTCAAAGCGGCGGACCTCCACGTCGGAAACCGCGCGCTGCAGGATCTGGTGGGGAGACACACCCCTGGCGGGCCGAATCTCCACGTAGTGGCCATAATCGTCGTAGCCGGCCACCAACGACCTGTCCTCCAAGAAGTGCGGCGTACCGTCGTAGGCCAGAATTACGCGCTGTTCCCCAAAACGCTTCTTCACATCGGGGACCGTGCCCACAAGGACTGCCCGCCCGTGATTGATGAGGCAGATGTCGTCGCAGAGTTTTTCCACCTGCTCCATCTGGTGGGTGGAGAGGATGACTGTCGTGCCTCTCTTCACAAGCTCAAGGATGGCGTCTTTGGCCTCGGTGGCGCTCACCGGGTCCAATCCCGCAAAGGGTTCGTCGAGGATCACAAGTTCAGGCTCGTGCAAGATGGCGCCAATGAGCATCACCTTTTGCTGCATACCCTTGGAGAGCTGTTCGCCGCGCTTCTTGCCCCAGCCGCCTAAGCCAAAGCGCTCCAGCCAGAGCTGAATCCGCCTGCGCGCCTCCGCCCGGCTCAACCCTCGCAGGACTGCCAGCAGCTCGAGTACCTCCTCCACCGGAACCTTCGGATACAGCCCCCTCTCTTCTGGGAGGTAGCCTACCCTGTGAAGCACTCCATCATGGTTCGGCTTCCCCAATACGCGGATCTCCCCGCTGTCCGGCCCAATGATGTTCATCACCATGCGAATGGTGGTCGTCTTGCCGGCCCCGTTCGGGCCAAGGAGCCCGAAAACTTTCCCCTCCTCCACTGTGAGCGAGAGGTCTGAGACGGCCTGCACCTCTCCGAAGGCCTTGCTGACGCCGCGAAGCGAAAGAACTTCCACGCTCAGCCTCCCTTCTACTCCGCTTCATCCCACGTCAGGCTTGCCCAACTTTACGAAAGAAGTTAGGCATCTGTTGCATCGAATTCAACCGTTATCGGCTATCTGCAAGCGGTTCGCGCTGTTTGCGTGTGGCCCTCGGCAAAATCCAAACTCAGATCCGCGCCGCCAGAAATGTCCGGAGGAAGTTTGACCTACCGGCCCTCTCTCGCCTGGGCTCCCAATGCTTTCAGCGCCGGAAAACCATCGGACGACCGTGAATGCCTTGCAACGTGTCGCCTGCCGAACTAAATTAGGGTCGACACTAATCCTTCCGACGAACCGTGGAATAGGCACCGAGTCCGGACGGCACGAGAGGAGGACCTTCCAATGCAGATCGTGTGGACGACGCGGGGGAAAGACCTCATCTCCGTTCTGACTGCGAAGGTTCACATGGGCCAAAACGTGGGCTGGCTTGTAGCCTTTGGGATCCTCCTCGGCACGGGTTCGATCCCTGCCCGCTCCGACGAGTCTCGACGGCCCGTGCGCTTTCTCGAAAAGGAGGGGGCGGTGGAGGTCTACATCGGACAGCAGCTGTTCACCGTCTTCAGGCCGGGTGGTGTGTTGAACCGGGTGCGCCTGACCAGGCCGACCCTGTGGCCCGTTCTGTCTCCCCGTGGAGCACCCGTCACTCGCTGCTGGCCCCTTGGCGACTGTGGCCGCGAAGAGCCCACGGATCATGCCCACCACCAGGGGATCTGGCTGGCCTACGGACGCATCGTAGTGGGCGAGAGGGATACCCTGGACACGTGGGCCGTCTACAGGCCGCTTCCCGATGGGCCGCCGTCCAGCACCCGCTATCGCCCAGGGGAACGGGGAATCGTGACTTGCGACCGCGTCAGTGTGGACAAAGCCGGAGCGGAGATCTTCGCCTCCTGCACCTGGCTGTCGGAGACGAGCGGTAAGCCTTTTCTGGTCGAAGAGCGCACGATGCACTTCTCCGGAGGGCAGGGTTGGCGTGCCGTGGACTTCCTCTTCCGCCTGCGCACTTTGGACCTTCCCGTGGAATTTCTGGACTCGAAAGAGGGCTTCTTCGGCTTGCGCGTTGGGCCTGACCTGGCAGAGTCGGAAGCCGAAGAGACAGCGTCGTCCTCCAGCCGCCCTCGATCCTCTGGATTCTTCGCTCCAGGTGGAGCCGCGGGCGAAGCGCAAGTTTGGGGCAAGAGGTTCCCCTGGGTGGCCCTGAAGGGCACCTTGAGCTCCGGCGAACCCATGACCCTCGCCCTGATGGACCATCCGGATAATGTGAACCATCCTGCCCCCTGGATGGCCCGCGGCTACGGACTGTTTGCGGTTGATCCCTTCGGAACGGGGGAGTTCACGGAGGGACGGGACCGCTTGCATTTCCGGCTTCCCGCGGGTGGCTCGGTCACGTTCCAATACCGACTCCAGCTTTGGTCCCGACACCTGAGCCCGGAGAAGGTCGAAGAGGCTTACCGCCATTATGTGCGGGACACTCGGCCGTGGTGAGCGCGAGGAAGGGTACGGCCCACCCCTCGTGTCCGCCCGTCCCTTGTGACGTC
Source organism: candidate division KSB1 bacterium (assembly GCA_034506315.1). Classification (GTDB taxonomy): domain Bacteria; phylum Zhuqueibacterota; class Zhuqueibacteria; order Oleimicrobiales; family Geothermoviventaceae; genus Zestofontihabitans. The sequence goes on from JAPDPT010000001.1 coordinate 151,834, forward strand.
TCGCAAGCACGGAAGCGGAGGATGGCGATTGCCGTCCGCAAGTGAAGCGGGAGGAGAGCGATGCCGTTCACAGGAAAAGAGGATCACTCCATCAGTCTCCAGGAAGCCAGCAAGCTCACGGCGAACTATCGGCGCCGGGCAGGCGAAAAGGCCGTCCTCGGTGGCTACTTCGGGCGGGAGGCCATTGAGCGGATCCTTGCCCAGGAGCGGTGCGTCGGGATCCGTTACTACTTCGCCGAGACCGACAAGGGTCAGCCAACGGTCGTACTGGTTGGGGTGGACGAGAAAGGCGAGGATCTGGTAGAGGGATTCCTGGCCGAGGTTTCCTGGCCGTGCCCTCCATATTGCGGGAGCAAGAATCCACTGACGGCATAGGAGCAGGCAGTGTCCATCGCCCTTTACCTGCCGAACGCCGTTTCCACGGCGTCGTCTGCACTGCCCGTGATTGCGGCGGCGGGGGTAAGGCGCCGGCTGAACCTTGAGCTCCGGGTAATTGCGGGTCTCCTGGCCCTGTACCTCTGCTCCGACCTGGCGGGCATGGTGATGGCCCTCCAGAGGATCCGCAACCTCTGGTTAGCCAATGCGGTTTCGTGGCTCGACTTCCCCGTCCTTGTCTGGGTCTTCGGGAGATGGGAAAGGGTGGAGAGTCGGAGACGAGCCCTGTTTTACCTGATCCCGGCAGGCCTTGTGCTCATGGCAGTGACCCAGGGTTTGGTGGGGAGCTTCCAGCGCTACAACTTCACGGGACGCTCCCTGCAGAGCGTGGTGGTAAGTGGGCTTGCCATCTACTCCTTGCATCAGCTTGCGATTTACGGGGAAGAAGAGCTTTGGCGTGATCCCCGGTTCTGGGTGTCCCTTGCGGTGCTGGTGGAGTTCGGAGGCTCGGTGTTCGCGTACTCCTTCGGCTTCCTCATGGAGACACGCCACATGCTTGCGATTTGGCCGCTCCATCTGCTAAGCAACACGTTGGCCAACTTCCTTTTCGCAGGAGGTTTCCTGTGCCTACGCCGGCCTATGGTCACTGGTGGATCGCCCTGATCGGCACAGCCATCGTCGCTGTTCTGACCCTCGGCTTGCTTTCCACCCTGCTGATCGCCAACCGCCGACTCCGCGAAGAACGTGATTTTGGCGACTCCATTTTGCAGGAGGCCCCGGCGGCGATCGCGGTGCTCGACTTGCGCGGCCGGATCTTGCGCGTCAATGATCAGCTGTGCGAGCTTGTAGGGCGTGAGCCGGATTCCATGGAAGGGCGATCCTTCCAGGAGGTCCCGGTGCTGCGCGATGTACTCGCAGGCCATTCGGCCGGGGCTGCGGAGGCCCTAGCTTCGAGCGCCGAGTTCGAACATCAGGTCCTCGACGCCCAGGGCAGAATTCGAGAGTTTGGCTGGTCGGTGAGAACGCTGCCGAGCACCAAGGGCCCGCCACGCTGGACGGTGATTCTGGGGGTCGACCTTACCGAAATCAAACGGCTCCAGCGTTACGTGTACGAGGCCCAGAAATTGGAAGCCGTGGGGAGACTGGCCGGCGGGATCGCGCACGACTTCAACAACATGCTGACCGCCATCCTCGCCCAATGTTACGCCCTCAACAAGCTCCTCCCCCCTGAGCATGAGACGGCGCGGCGCGCCGTACGTGCCATCGATAGCACAACCGAAAAGGCAGCGCGCCTCACCAAACAGCTCCTGGCCTTCAGCAGACAACAGGTACTCGAAGCCCGTCCGGTGCGACTGGACCAGTTGATCGAGGAGATGGGCGGGCTGATCCGCCGGCTTGTCGGAGAGTCGGTCGAAGTGGAGCTCGAGCTGGACGGCGGCACGGGGTACATCGAGGCTGATCCGACGCAGATTGAGCGCGTCCTGATGAACCTGATCCTCAATGCGCGCGACGCTATGCCGCGCGGCGGCAAGCTGCGCATCGCCACCTGCCACCTCTCGGAGGAACAAACGCGCCACCGTTACCCCATCGACACCCCCCGCCACATGGTCCTCCTCACGGTCGAGGACACAGGCACCGGCATGGACCAGGCCACCCTGGCCCGCATTTTCGAGCCCTTCTTCACCACCAAACCCCCGGGCGAAGGAACGGGGCTCGGACTATCGACGGTCTACGGCATCGTGCAACAGCTGGGAGGGTACATCTTCGTGGAAAGCCAGGTCGGCCGCGGAACCCGCTTCGACATCCTGTTTCCCCAGGCCAATGCCGTTGCCAACGAAGGTGTGGAGAAACGGGACGAAGACGGCTCTCCGCGCTTGCGTGGGCGCGTTCTCCTCGTCGAAGATGACCCGGATGTGCGCGCCATGGCCGCCGAGGCCCTGCGCGAGACCGGCTTAGCGGTGGAGGTAGCCGCGGACGGACAGGAAGCGCTCCGGAAGAGTCGGCTGAGCAACGAGCGAATCGACCTGCTCATCACCGACGTCGTCATGCCCCGAATGAGCGGCAGGGAACTTGTTGAGCGGATGCTCCTTTACCATCCCCATCTCAAGATCCTCTACATTTCTGGGCACGCAGAGGAGACCATCCGGCGTCACGGCCTCATCGAGAAAAGCGCCGAACTCCTGGCCAAGCCCTTTACCCCGGGACAATTGCAGCGCACGGTGGCCCGCGTGATGGGGAAGGTCGCTCCGGCATGAGGAAGGAGTACGGAAAGTGGCACTCCCGGTTAGGCGGGGAGAGCGGGATGGCCGATCCGGCCCTCGGGCCTGACTGCCTGGCCTCATACGTGGAAAGTGGCGGACCGAAGGCCGGCGTTCCACGCCGATCTTGGGGGCCGATTCTCGTGGGGTTCGCGTTTCTGGCGGGGTTTGTCGTATTCGGAATGGGACTTGCATCGACGCCAGGAGATCAAACCATGCCAGAAGCCAAGGACCACGGTTCCCCCAAGAGCCACGTCGTCCTCGTGGTGGAGGACGAGGCGGGTGTGAGAGTCCCGCTTGTGGAATTGCTGCGAGATCAGGGCTTCCTCGTCTACAGTGCAGCTGATGCCGTCGCAGCGCTGGAGGTGATCGCCGGGGCCAAGCGACCTGTGGAGCTCGTGGTTGTCGACCTGAACCTGCCCCGGTCCTCGGGCCACAGGCTTATTCGTACGCTCCTCGATCAAAACCCGCTCCTGCGCATTATCGCCGTCTCCGGTCAGCCGCCCACCGGCGAGGGCTGGGCGCTTCCGGACGGCGTCGTGTACCTGGAAAAACCCTTCCATCCCGAGGAGCTTCTGGAGGCGGTCAGACACCTCCTTTACGGGGCCCAAGCACCATGGCCGTAGATCACGGCCTGCCTGTTTGCGGCTGAGCACGACCGAACCGTGGAACACGTACGCGTGCTCTAAGTCGCGTCGGCGAGATCCGTCTCGGGTCGGCAAGGGCCCGCAACGTGAGAAGCATCTGCTACGGACTGGGCTGAGAAGCAAGCCATGCAACGATTCCTCCGCGCCGCGATCGTCGCCTTGGGCACCATCCTGGCGCTCCTATCCGTCGTGCTTGGTGCGGAGCTCCGCGGGGTATGGGTATCGCGGTGGGAGTACTCCGATGAGGCCGGGATCCGGGAGATGATGGCCTGGATTGCCGCGCACGGGTTCAATGTGGTTCTCTTCCAGGTGCGCGGCCAGGGCACGGTTTATTACCGCTCCGCCCTCGAACCGCAGGCCGAGATCCTGGAAAGGACCCCGGGCTGGGATCCCCTGGAAGCGGCGATCCGCGAAGCTAAGGCGCAGGGCCTCGAGCTGCACGCCTGGATCAATCTGTTCCCCGGATGGCGCGGAGAGCAGCCGCACCAGGACCCTCGGCAGCTCTGGAACAGCCACCGCGAGTGGTTCCTGAGGTCGGTGGACGGAAGGCAGGATCCCTCGGTAGCCGAATACGCTTTCCTCACCCCCACCCTTCCCTCGGTCCGGCACTACCTTCTGGAACTGGTGCGCGAGCTCTGGTCAAACTACCCGATCGACGGCGTTCACTTCGACTACATCCGCTACCCCGGGCCTGGCTACGGGCACGACCCGGAGAGCCTGTCCCTTTTCTTCCAGCGAAGCGGCTTGCGTCCGGAAGAGGACCGGCGCGCGTGGGACGAGTTTCGTCGCGAGGCCATCACGGAATTCCTGCGCAGCGTCCGGGATGCCAGGGACGCCCAGGGCAGGGAGCTGCGCATTTCAGCCGCCGTGCTGGGCGACTACAGGCTCGGACGCGCGCTTTTCCTCCAAGACAGCCACCAATGGATGAGCGAACACCTCTTAGACGCCATCTTTCCTATGACCTACACGCCCGATACCACCCGATTCGCACGAGAGGTGCAGGAACATCTGGTGGACGCTCAGAAAACGCTCGTTTGCCCTGGGATCCTGGTGGAGCGGAATCCCAGCGCGGCTCGCGAGGTCGCTATCGTCCGTCGCGTGGGCGCCCAGGGTTTCTGCCTGTTCTCCTACGGGGCCCTGCGAAAGGCTGCACACTCGGACAGCCTGTTGCGCCTCGTCTGCCAGCCCACCCCCTCGCGGCCCTCTCAGGCGAAGATTCCCTGGCAACCGGTGGCCGCCACGCCCGGAGACCGCCGGGGGCCGAAGATTACCAGCGTGAGGCTCGTGCCGGACCACGTGCCCGCAGATGGCTCGTGGGAAGTAGAGTGCACCCTGGAGGATCCCTCCGGCATTTTGGTCCGGACCGTCCCACCGCGCTCCCCTTACGTGATCTGGACCACCGGTGCTCCCTCCGAGGGGGGACAGGTGGAGATGCTCCTGCCGCTGACCGATCGAGCCGGTCGCTTTCGGTCCGCCCGACCTCTCCCGCCAGTGCCGGCCGGTAGACCCGTCTACTATCGGATTTTTGCCGCGGATCGGAGCGACCCCGACCCGCTGCGCTGCAACTGGAGCTACACTCCCCTTGCCCGATCCTGGACCGTGCCTACGCCACGCCGCTGGCACTGGGCGGGCCGGCTGCCCGAGGCCATCTGGGGCCCCCGTTCCTGCGCCGTCGACGGTTTGGGGCAGCTCTGGGTGGTCGAGTCTCTCCGCAAGCGCCTCCGGGTGTTCGGTCCAGGCGGAGCGGAGCGGTCTTTCTCCCCCCTCGAAGCCCAGCACCTCTTGCCAGGGACGTCTGGCTCCAGCCTCGCCCTGGGCTCGGTGGCTGCCTGCAGCGAGACGGTGTACGTTGCCCTTCGGCTGAACGGCGGATACCTCGTCGCCCTCGACGCAAGCAGCGGTCAGGTTCTCCAGACGGCCAGCCTCGAGCGTCCCCCGGGGGACCTGGAAGTCCTCGATGGCGGACGTTTCGTTGCCTGCGTCCCGGATGGCTCTTGCTGGTGGGTCTTCGATCGCACGGGGAAAACCCTTGGCCCAGCGGTCTGTACCTCGCATCTGACCCAAGGAATCGCCGTGCTCCCTCAGGGAAAGGCCGTTCTTGCCACTTGTCGCTCTGAGGATTGTGTGCACATTTGGCGACAGCTCGACGCCTCGGCCCTTCTCTATCAGCCGGTGCCCGACAATCTGCCCTTCGCAGACATTCGCATTGGAGACGTGGAGGTAGGAGCAGACGGCCACGTGCTTCTTTGCCTCACGGGAGGAGAAGCAATCCTCGAGCTCGACTCTGGTTTCCGGGTCGTAGACGCTCTCACGGGGCCTCTGCGCGCTCCTCTCACCCTGGCCCTCTCGCCCGACGGTCGCCGCGCCTACGTGCTGGAGGCGGCAGGACTCGGTCCCGAGTTCGTCCACGTCTTCGAGCGTAAGTAGTCATCCGCACGGTGGCGATCAGCGCCTCTTCAGTTCGACCAATCCCGCTTTCTCTAAGAGCTGCAGGTAGCGGAGCACATCGTCCATCTCGGTGGGGGAGGCGAATTCGGCGTCCAGCACATTGCGAATTTCCAGGGCGGAGCGCTTCCCGTCGATCAATCGGCGGAGCTCTTGGGTTTTCTCCGGTGCAATGGTGGCCAGGCTGTCGCGCACGGCGGGCGGTACACTGTCCACGATCCACTCACGCCGGAAGAAGCCGTGAACCTTGGCTGTGGGCACGGGGACAATCTGCGCCGCCTCTTTCTCGGCCGAAGTGAGCCCCGGCCGCGCAGGCTCCACTCCTTTCGCCTCGCAAAGGATCGTGTAGCGCTCCCAAAGGTCCGAAAGAACGGCCGGGCCGACGTTGGCAGCGATCTTGCGCGTCAATTGCCGGATGCGAGACGCGACAACCGCGTCGCCGGGACAGAGATCCTCGATGGATCGCAGGGTGCGCTGCTCCAAATCCAAAGAAACGCTCACCACGTTCTCGGCGCGCCCGTAGGTGGCACCCAACTCGTGTGGAGGGGCAAACTCCAGCATCTCAGCCGCCCGTTGATATTCCCTGCCGATCCGGCCGAGTCCGTTGCTGAACACCTCGCCCGCAATCCGCAGTGCCATCTTGCGGTCGGCGTTCGCTACGAGAAAAGCGGCCACGGCGTTAATGAACACAGCCCGTTTTAGCTGGGTCGGGTCCATTCTGTCGGGGCGGTCCGCAGAGGAGTGGTATCCGAGATCCGGCCAGGTGATGGGCATGACCCCTGGGACCCCGACACCCCAATCGTTGAAAACCTCATGGTCCGACGCGCCGTAGTGGTACTCGATCTGGTAGTAGAAGGGATCCCGCGAGCCGGAGGGCGCTACGATCGGCCTGCGGAATTGACGGCTGTGGATGCTCTCGCGGTTCGTTTCCGCGACGAACTCGAAAAGGCTCTGCATCACGTCGTTCAGGTAGCTCGGCCGACTGAAAGGGGTGCGCTCCAGATTGTAGAAACTCCGATGCCGGCTCAGCCAGGCCCCCTCCATGTCGAGATTAAGGTTCACCAAGGCACGGCGCACTACATCGTCGTAGTGGGCGTCTACCCAGGGGATGGTCCCCGAGAATTCCGGCACCCAGAGGAAGAGGATGGAGCGTCGCGGCCTCTCGATGGCCCCTTGCCCCATCAGGGACAAGAGCGTGCGCCCAATCTCCAAAAGACAGGCGCTTCCGGAAATGTTGTCGTTCGCCCCCTGCTTGGCGATTCCCTCGAAAAGATGGGCCGACAGAATGACGTACCCGAGCTGAGGCTGGCGTCCACGAATCAGGGCCGTTACCACGTTGTGCCGGTAGGCCCGGTAGGCGGAGCGCACGTGCACGCGGACGCGGATCTTTTCCCCTCGCTCCAGGCGATCCCGGAGCTCCATGCCCTGGCGCACCCCAAGGTTGAAGGCGAAGCCCCTCGATCTTCGCCGCCCGCCGATGCCCATCCACGCCACCTGATCGGGATCGTCCAGAGGGTGGAGAGAAGCGAAGGACACGACGCCCAGGGCCCCAAAGCGTTCGACCGCCATCCCGTGCAGCGCGCCCGTTGGCCCATAACCGAGCACGATCTTCCCCTCAACCTCCTTCCCCTCGTAATCTCGCTCCGATGTGCCCCGACCCACGTAAACCAGCTCCGCCGTGGTGTCGATCGATTGGCTACCTGTGGCAAGGAAAGCGGTCAATTCGTTGTAATCGGCCAGCTTTCGCCGCCGCGGTGCAATCTCCCAGAGCTCGCCCTCCTCGCCATCCCAAATGGAGTCGGCTGGGAAGTACTCGATTGCCACCGAGTCGAACCCAATGGCCCGAGCTTGTTCCAGCACGTAAGCAGCTTCAAGGAAGGTGTCCTGGTATTCTGAAGGGGGGCGATTGCGCTCGGAGCCGGCCATGGCAAGCACATGGCGCATCGCTCTTTCGCCCGAGCATTCGTCGATGAAGCGATCCAGCACGCTGTCCTCGAGCAAGGTCGTTTGCTGCCACGGGAAAAACTGGGCAAAGGCATTAGCCCAGAGCGCAAGCAAGAGCGCTGCACAAACGACTCCCGTCCGTTTCATCTCAACTCTCCTCGATTCTGGTTCCGGCGAGACCACGGTCTCTCAGAGTGTTCGGCAACAAATCTTCGCGAACTCCCGTATCAGGTACAAGCCGTTTGTAATGCTGCGAACGGGAAGAGCCCCCGTGTCTACTCCTATGGACGGGCGGCTCTTTGCTGGCATGAGGAGGTGAAAAAGCCATGCGACCGTATCTGGGATGGCTTGTGGCGCTTCTGACGATAGCCCAGGCACCCGCCCTGGCGTACACGGCAAGAAAAGAAGTGCGGGAGGTACGCGCCTTCGGGCCAGGCGCCCGCTTGGAGGTCCGCAATGTCAACGGCTCCATCTCGGTCCTGCCATGGGGGATAGACAGTGTTGAAGTGTGCGCCGAGATCAGCGTGCGGGCCAAAGACCGCGAAGAGGCCGAGGACTTCCTGCAGGACGTCGAGATCGAAATCCGGCAGGTTGGGCGGCGACTGGTGGTTCAAGCCCGGCATCCCAGCGTGGCGAGCGGGTTCTGGGACTGGGTTTTCGGGCAGAGAAAGCCAGAGGCTTCGGTGGAATTTCGGATCCGCGTGCCGAAGGATGCGGACTTAGAACTCAAGACGGTCAACGGCGCGATCGAAGTGGAGGCCGTTAAGGGCAGGCTATCGTTCTCAACCACCAACGGCCGGGTAGAAGCCCGAGACGTCGGCGGCGAGGTCGAGGCGTCCACCGTGAACGGCAGCGTGCGCGTCGAGTTCACGGAAGTGGACCCCCACGCGCGCATGGAGTTCAAGACAGTCAACGGCGGCATTCGTCTCTACCTGCCCGAAAACGTCCGCGCCGATATTGATGCCTCAACGATTAACGGGCATCTGGAAACCGACTTCCCCCTCCAGGTGACGGGGAAATACGTCGGAAGACACATTGCGGGATCCATTAACGGAGGCGGAGCCTTCTTTCGACTGCGGACGGTCAATGGCGGGATCGACATCCTCCGACGCTGAGTCCGCTCGCGCACCGTCGTGAAAGGAACCGACCCTTCGCCTTCCGATCGGCGACAGGTCAGGCTACCGCAGCGGGAATGCTGACGCAGGAACTGTCCTCCCTTGGCGCCTCGAAGCGTTCAATCCATCCCTGCCCCGACCGGGCGTACCCAAGGGCTTTCCTTTTCCCGCCGAGACCAAACGACCGACGAGAGCCTCTGGCAAATCCAACGGATCCCGCCCGGGAGGCCGATAAACGGCGTGACGTGCGAATAAGGGGCTCAGGCCGGGCCCCGTTTCTTCACCAAAATGGAGCGCAGGACGAGCACCAAGCCGAGGGCGATCATCAAGAACGGAAGGAAAGGAATCAAGAGCAGGGCTGGGCTTAGCACCAACGAGACCAATCCTGCCATGATCGCCAGGGGGAGCACGAGGAATAGGGTGAGCATCAGCCCGACCATGCCGACCAGAATCTTCAGCGGGAGCATCAGGACGTAGAATCCCACACGAAGGACGCTGAACAGGATCTTGACGAGAAGAACCAAGCTCAGAATGGCGATAAGCAAGAGGATCTCCATCGATTTTCCTCCCTGACTAACTCCTCTCGGTAGCCGCCCCTAAGCCGATAGCTGCCGCACCACTTACCACGGAACCCCTGCCCGGCGAAGCGAGCTCTGCGGACGTCTTTTCAGACGGGTTGCGCTCCGGAAAGTTTCCCCCAGCCCAGATCCGCTTTCCTTCCGCTACTTCCCCCGCTTCTGCAAACTCGGGCAATCTGCCGGCGCCGGACTTTCCCCCCGAGGCGGGACGGGCCCGGGACCTGCTCAGCGGGGCAGTGCCCGACCCTCCACCAGCACCTTTTGGCCTACGTTCTCGAACTCCACGACGATCCGGCCACAGCGTCCCCTGCGGTCCACCGCAATCACGCGACCTACGTCCTGGAAAACCGGATGATGGATGCGCTGGCCCACCGAATAGGTTGCGGCGGGATCATACTCCACGATCTCGGAGGGGGGCCCGGTGGGTCGATCCGTCTGGTCGTCTGGGGAGTCCACAAACCGCCCATCCGGAAGAAGACGCAAGGTCTCGATCGCATAGGTGGTGTGGCAAGCGTTGCACCGCAGCCAGGCGAGCTCCGCTTCTTCGTTCCACCCTACCAGCCGATGCTTACGCACACCTTGACAACGGCGGCACCAGCCTTCGTAGATTCTGCGATTGGAAGCACGGGCCATCCCTCACCTCCGCTGATCGCTCGCAAGGGTACTTTTACGCTCCCGACTCCCCGGTCTCCGCATCGCCGGCTGCTCCCTGATTCGCCGCCTGCCCCCCTCGCTCCCTGTTCTCCCGTAGTCTACCTTGGGGGAATTGCACCCATTTGGCGTTGACCTGAAGGTACGTCTGCTGCCCGCTGGCTCCAGAGGCACTGGCCGTCTGCAGCTCGCCAATGATGACCACCTGATCTCCCTTGCGTAGGAGGCGGTGGCAGTGCTCGGCGAGATTGGACCAGGCCACAATGCGGATGTAGCTTCGCTCCTCCCTCGGAGGACCCTCAGGCTGTGGTTCCAACCGCACCGACGCAATGGTGAAATTGGTCACAGGGACACCCCGCCGCGTCGAGCGTAAAGGAGGATCTACCAGCACCTCTCCCGAAATCACCACGCGGTTTACATCCGGAAGGTCGTATTTCGTAGGAACGCTCATCTCCTCTACCTCGGGGTTCACTCCGGCTCCCAAAGCAAAAACGGGCAAAACCCGGTGGGTTTTGCCCATCTCAAAAACCTGCCACTCCCTCCTGTATCTTCGGGTTACGATTCAATCGCAAGGGCTCCCTTCTTACGTTCGTTTCACGCACACCTAATGATATCGATTTCCATTTCGAATGTCAAGCCCGTTGTGGTCCGTGGGAGTTCGCCTGCTGCTGCTGTTGGCGCCCGTGCACGCCCATCCGCTACAAGGACGCCAGGAAGCGGTCCACGCTTTCCGCAACCTTCCTCCCGTGCCGGATGGCCTTCACGACCAAGGAGGCACCCATCGCGGCGTCGCCGGCCACAAACACCCCGGGGACGCTTGTCCTCTGCTGGTCATCCGCCTGGATGGTGCCGCGGCCATCCAATGCCACCCCCAGTCCTCGGATCAGGGGGCCGTGCTCGGGTCCTTCAAACCCCATGGCCAGCAGAACGAGATCAGCGGGCAGAAGACGCTCGCTCCCCGGCACCTCCCGGAATTCCCAGCGGCCGTTGCCCTCCCCGACGAACCACTCCACCTCTGCGATGCGCAGCGCCGTCACGTGACCGCCTGAGCCCACGAATTCTTTCGTGGTCACGCTCCACAGACGGTCGCAGCCCTCCTCATGGGAGCTTGAGTTGCGCAGAACCCGCGGCCAGGTCGGCCAGGGATTGTCGGGAGGACGTTCCAAGGGCGGTCGCGGGAGTATCTCCAGTTGAGTGATCGAGCTCGCCCCCTGTCGGCGCGCCGTGCCCACGCAGTCACTACCCGTGTCGCCGCCTCCCACGACCACCACCCTCTTCCCCTTGGCAGAAATCCTCTGAGCTGCGGGGATCGTTTCACCCGCCAGGACGCGATTCTGCTGGGTCAGAAACTCCATCGCGAAGTGGACGCCCCGGAGATTGCGGCCGGGCACCTGCAGATCTCTTGGCTTGCCCGCACCGATGGTCAGAACGATGGCGTCAAACGTCCGCCGTAGGTAGCGGATGCTCACATCGACCCCCACGTCTACCTCGGTCTCGAACTTCACCCCCTCCTCGATCAGCTGGCCGAGCCGGCGGTCGATTACCCACTTCTCCAGCTTGAAGTCGGGGATCCCGTAGCGGAGGATTCCTCCCGGACGCGGCTGCCTTTCGAAGACGACCACCTCATGGCCTCTGCGGGCCAGCTGCTGGGCCGCGGCAAGCCCCGCCGGTCCCGAGCCGATGACCGCCACTCTTCTGCCGGTGCGGAAGGGTGCGGGCTCGGGCCGAATCCACTCCTCCTGCCAACCAAGCTCGGCCAGGGTCAGCTCGATCTGTCGGATAGCCACGGCCTTTCGATTGATGGCCAGAGTGCAGGCAGCCTCGCACGGCGCAGGGCAGACGCGTCCGGTGATCTCCGGGAAGTTGTTCGTCGCGTGGAGCACCTCCAGGGCGCGGCGATAATGGCGCCGATACACGAGGTCATTCCAATCGGGAATGCGATTTTGGGTGGGGCATCCGAACATGTGGCAGTGGGGCACTCCGCAGTCCATACACCGTGCAGCCTGGCGGTGGAGCTGCTCGCTGCTGAGCCAGGACTCAAACTCCCGGAAGTCGCGGATTCGGGTCTCCACGCTCCGCTTGGTCGCTTCCTCCCGGTCGTACTCCAAGAAGCCAAGGAGCTTACCCATTGTACACCTCCTCGGTGGCGGGCACCGATTCTGTGTCCCGCTCGGCCAGGATCTTCATTCTCTCCAGCGACTTTCGGTAGTCAATCGGCATCACCTTGACGAACAGGGGAAGATGAGCCTGCCAGCTACTGAGCAGACTCTCCGCCAGGGGGCTGCCTGTGTACCGGTAGTGCTTCTCCACCAGGGAGCGCAACAGCTTCTCGTCCTCCGGGTCCCACACCGTCTCCAGGTCCACCATGTCCAGGTTGCAGCGCGTGTCGAAGAGCTCGGTGGGATCGTAGACGTAGGCGACACCTCCGCTCATGCCGGCGGCGAAATTGTTGCCCGTAGGACCCAGGACGACCACAATCCCGCCCGTCATGTACTCGCAACCGTGATCCCCCACCCCTTCCACCACGGCGATGGCGCCGCTGTTGCGCACCGCAAATCGCTCGCCCGCCACGCCATTGATGTAAACTTCACCCCCCGTAGCCCCGTAGAGGACCACGTTGCCGACGATGATGTTCTCGTGCGGGACGAAGGTACTCCCCTTCGGCGGCACAACGATGATCCTTCCGCCGGACATCCCTTTACCGAGGTAGTCATTGGCGTCCCCCTCGATCCGCAGGGTGACGCCCGGGGCAAGGAACGCGCCGAAGCTCTGTCCCGCCGAACCGTAGAATTCGATTTCGATGGTCCCGTCGGGAAGTCCTTTGGCCCCGAAGCGCCTCACAATCTCCCCGCTCAGGGTGGCCCCCACGGCGCGATCTACGTTGCGGATCGGCAGGCGCACCTTGACCTTCTCTTTCTTCTCCAAAGCCTTCTGGCACACCTCGAGGAGGGTCGCATTCAGGCCCGCTTCGATGGGGTTCGGCTGATCGCGCAGACACCGTCGGGGAGACCCCTCCGGCGGTGGGATCAGCAGGGCCGAGAGATCCAGCTTGCTGGCCTTCCAGTGGTCGACGGTGGGGTCCACCTCCAGCATCTCCACGCGGCCGACCATCTCGTCCACCGTCCGAAAGCCCAGTTGCGCCATGTACTCGCGAACCTCCTGCGCGAGAAAACGGAAGTACCGTTCGACGTACTCGGGTTTGCCGGCGAAGAACCGGCGCAGTTCCGGGTTCTGGGTGGCTACGCCGGCGGAGCAGGCGTTCAGGTGACACTTACGGAGAAGGACACAACCCAGGGTGACGAGGACAGCCGTGCCAAACCCGAACTCTTCGGCGCCCAGAAGCGCGGCGATCACCACATCGCGCCCTGTCCGCAGCTGTCCGTCCACCTGAATGCGAATGCGATCGCGGAGGTGGTTGCGGATGAGGGTCTGCTGCGTTTCGGCCAGCCCCAGTTCCCAGGGCAGTCCTGTGTGCTTGATCGCCGACAGGGGGGAAGCTCCCGTGCCGCCGTCGTGGCCCGAGATCAGCACAATGTCCGCGTTGCCCTTCGCCACGCCGCAGGCGATGGTCCCCACCCCTACCTCGGCAACCAGCTTCACCGAGACCTTGGCCTGCGGATTGACCGACTTCAGGTCGTAGATCAACTGGGCCAGGTCCTCGATGCTGTAGATATCGTGATGCGGTGGCGGCGAGATGAGGGTCACTCCGGGTGTGGTGTGCCGAACGCGCGCGATCTCCGGTGTCACCTTGTGCCCGGGCAGCTGACCTCCCTCCCCTGGCTTCGCTCCCTGGGCGATCTTGATCTGCAGTTCCTGCGCGTTGATCAGGTACTCCGTCGTCACCCCAAAGCGGCCTGAGGCGACTTGCTTGACGGCCGAGCACTTGCTGTCGCCGTTCGGGAGAGGGAGGTAGCGCAGGGGATCCTCGCCGCCTTCTCCCGAGTTGCTCCGTGCGCCGAGTCGGTTCATTGCGATCGCGATAGTCTCGTGCGCCTCCCGACTAAGGGAACCGAAGGACATGGCAGCGGCCACAAACCGCTTCACGATGTTCTCCACCGGCTCGACCTCGTCCAGGGGGATCGGCGTACCTTTCTTGAAGCGAAGCAAGCTTCGAAGGGTGACGCGCTGCCGGGATTGGTCGTCGATCAGCCGCGTGAACTCCTTGAAAACCTGGTAGTCCTCGGTGCGCACCGCCTGCTGCAACTTGTAAATGGCCTCGGTGGACCAGAGGTGGGCTTCGCCGCCTTCGCGGGCGTGGTAGGCACCACCTGGATCCAGCAATCGCGCCGGGTTCCCGCGCAGGGGAAAGCCGCGACGGTGGCGCATCGTGGCCTCGCGGGCGATCTCCTCAAGGCCAATGCCGCCGACGCGGCTCGGGGTGCCGTTGAAGTAGCGATCCACAACCTCCCGGCCAAGCCCCACCGCTTCGAAGATCTGCGAGCCGAAGAAGCTGTGGAGGGTCGAGATCCCCATTCGGCTCATGGTCTTGAGGAGGCCCTTCTTGATGGCCGTGATGTAATTGTCCATCGCCTCCTCGGGCGATCGATCCGCCTCCAGCAGCTTCTGGCGCGCCAGCTGGTGGATGGTCTGGAAGGCCACGTACGGACACACGGCATCTGTGCCGTAGGCCACCAGGAGGGCAAAATGGATCACCTCGCGCGCCTCCCCGGTCTCCACGATGATCGAGGCGTCGTTGCGCAAGCCTCGACGGATCAGGTAGTGGTGGAGTCCGGAGGCGGCCAGGAGGCTCGGAATCGGCGCCCAGTCGGGGTCTACGTTGCGGTCGGTGAGGATGAGGAGGGTCACCCCGTCGCTGATCGCCTCTTCCGCCTTCGCAAACAGGGCCTGAAGGGCTCGCTCCAGGGCCTGTCCGTCGCCATCGGCGGGGAAGAGCATGTCCAGGTCTCGGGCGATGAGATCGGGGTGGTGTGAGCCGCGGATGCGGTCCATGTCATCGGGCGTCAGGATCGGATGGTAGAGCTTGAGCCCGCGGTTGTGCTGTGGCGTCTCGTCCAGGAGATTCCGCTCCCGCCCCAGGAAGCTCTCGAGCGACATCACCAGCTCCTCGCGAAGAGGATCGATCGGCGGGTTGGTCACCTGGGCGAACAGCTGCTTGAAGTAAGCGAACAGCAGCTGCGGCCGATCGGAGAAGACCGCCAGGGCAGCGTCGTTGCCCATAGAGCCCACGGGTTCCTGGCCGTGCGTGGCCATCGGGCTCAGGATCATCCGCAATTCCTCCTCCGTGTACCCGAACACGTGCTGGAGGCGAAGGAGCGTTTCCGGTTCCGGCTCGCGGCTTCCAGCGGGGCTGAACATGCCGCGCAGCACGATACGGCTCTCGCTGAGCCACCGCCGGTACGGCTTCTGGCGCGCGATCTTGGACTTGATCTCGTTGTCCGGGACCACACGGTGCTGCTCCAGGTCCACGAGGAACATCTTCCCTGGCTGGAGCCTCCCTCGGCGGAGGATCCGCTCCGGTTCGATGGGCAGGACCCCGGTCTCGGAGGCGAGCACAATGAATCCGTCCTTAGTGACGGTATAGCGGGCGGGACGCAAGCCGTTCCGATCGAGCGTGGCACCGATGTAGCGCCCGTCCGTAAAGGCGAGGGCCGCAGGGCCGTCCCATGGCTCCATCAAAGCGGCGTGGTACTCGTAGAACGCCCGCTTGTCCTCGCTCATGTTGATGCGGGAGCCGCAGGCCTCGGGGATCAACATCATGACCGCGTGGGGGAGGGAACGCCCTGCCATCACCAAGAGCTCGAGCACGTTGTCCAGCATGGCGGAATCGCTCCCCCTCTCGTCAATGATCGGCTTGATCTTCTCCAGGTCTTCGCCCAGCAGCTCCGATTGCAGCTTTGCCTCTCGCGAGCGCATACGGTTGATATTCCCCCTCAGGGTGTTGATTTCACCGTTGTGCGCCAGGAAGCGGAAGGGCTGGGCCAGGTGCCAGGAGGGCAAGGTGTTGGTGCTGTAGCGTTCGTGCAGGACACAGAAGGGGCTGGCGAATCCCTCGTCCCGGAAATCGAGGTAGTAGTTGGCCAGCTGCGAGGCAGTGAGCATGCCTTTGTAGACAATGGTTCGCGACGAGAGGCTGGGGATGTAGAACGACTCGGTCCCAGGAAGCGACCGCGCTTCCTTCTCGGCCCGGCGGCGGATGACGTACAGCTTGCGGTCGAATACCTCTACGGGCCAGCGGCCCCGACCGACGAAAACCTGCTCGATGCGCGGCTGGGTGGAACGGGCCAGGTGTCCTAGCGTCGAATCGTCGACGGGGACCTTTCGCCAGCCCAGAACCTCGCACCCTTCCTCCTCAGCGATCTTCTCCAGGAGCCAGCGACACTGTCCGGCCACGCGCTCCTGTGGGGGCATGAAGACGCACCCCACGGCGTACTCCCCAGGAGCGGGAAGACGGAACCCCAGCTGGCAACGCCGGAAGAAGGTGTCCGGGATTTGCAGGAGAAGGCCGGAGCCATCACCGGTGGATTTGTCGCCACCCAGAGCGCCGCGGTGTTCCAGGTTCTGAAGCACAGAAAGGGCCTGGCGGATCACGGAATGGCGCGGTACACCGTCCAGGTGCGCGACAAAGCCGACTCCGCAGCCGTCGTGCTCAAAGAAGGGATCGTAAAGTCCGAGCTCATCGCCCCGTGCCGAAAAAGGTTCGTCCATTGCCACCACCTCATTGTCCCCAAATGAAACGGCTAAAAGTATGAGAACCGCCTGCCCCGAGATTTCTTCCGATGCTTGGGTACTACAACGAGTTGGAGAACGCGCGGGAGGTCAGGGCCTCGTAGCGACGCTCAGAAGGGCAATATTGGGATGGTAATTCGCGGAGAGGCTCCGAAGGCGCGCCTCACCCACCGGGTGCCGTGGGCAACCGCTGGGAACGCAGGCGAGGGAAAGGTACCCCTTGATTTTCGTAGAAACTTAGGCATTTCTGAGCGCTCGCCTTCGGACCATCGAAAGCTGCCCTAAGATACAAAAACTCCCCTCATCTGCAAAGGAATTTTCAACCCCCTCGGCCGGGGGAATAAAGGAAGCGGGGCTCGTACCCCGCTTCCACCTACTACAATCCCTTTGTCCAGGCTCCGCCTTCGGCTACTTCTTGGCGGGCAAGATCTTGAACATCGCCGTTCCGCACTTGCTGCACTTCCCTTTCAGAGCTGGCCGGCCGTTCTTCATGGTCACTTGCTGGACGCCGGTCATCTCCGTCTTCGTCCTGCACTTGACACAATAGGCCATCTCTGCCACGGCTTCCTCCTCCGCTTGTTTCAGGACCTTCTCTCCTCTCGTCCACCCCTTATGAAGGCCACTTACCGCCCCTCGGGCGAGCGGTTGCTTCAGACCTCCGACGCAAGATAGAAAATCCCCCCGAATTGTCAAGCGTAAAGTTGCGGGCCCAAGCACGAAACCCCGGTTCCCCCCACCGGGCCGGGGCGGTCCAACCCGAACGCTGGGAAAAACGGGTTGCTAATGCGGCCGTTTCTTGTAAATTCCGAGCCGACAAGACTGGGAGCGCGCGCCCATGAAGCTGGCCGATCTACTTTCCGAACAGGTGATTAAGATTCCCTTAGAAGCCACCCGTAAGGAGGAGGTCATCGAGGAGCTGATCGACCTTCTCGTGCGGGCAGGCAAGGTCGAGGATAAGGAGAAGATCCTGGCTGCCGTGCTGGAGCGGGAGCGCCTGATGAGTACGGCGGTGGGAGACGGGGTAGCTATCCCGCACGGAAAAGCAGAGGGGGTGCGCGAGCTCGCTGCCTGCTTCGGAAAGACCAAGGAGGCGATCGACTTCCAATCGCTTGACGATCAGCCCGTGCGATTGGTGTTCATGCTCGTCGGTCCGCCTGAAATCACAGGTCCGCATCTCAAAGCACTGAGTCGCATCTCGCGGCTCCTTCACAAGAAGGACTTCCGCGAGAAACTCCTTGCCGCTCGAACGCCGCGGGAAGTACTGAACACGATTGCGAACGAGGAAGCCCGCCTATTCGAGCTATGATCCGGCCGCCTGTGGATGCCCCCTCCGCCTCCCGGTCTCCCGGACGTAAGGAGTCTGTTCCAGCCACCGCGGGTCGCGAGCCAGAAGGGACGCGCATCCGGGCAGAGCCATGTATCCCGACAGCACGGGGGAAGGCGGGTCTCCGCCTTTCGATCACGACAAGTTTTTTGGGGCAGAAAGAAGACCCAAGTACGGCCTCGAGGGTAACGGCAGTAGAGGCTGTCTTTGTGAAGGGGCCACGGTTGCGCGCGCGACGCAGCCCGTCCCTGCCCATCGAGGTGCAGGGTGAGGAGAGGCGTTCGCCCCCCTCAATGACTGGGCGCGCGGGCCCATGGGCCTGCGAGACTCCACCGATGCAATTCAGCGTGGGAATCGCTGCCTGAATCAGTCAGAGCTCGCTCAACAGCTTTGCTACGGGAGGGAAAGAGACGACTCGGTCGGAGACCAAGGGCCGACCTGCGGCGGAGCGGTTTGTGGCGGCGTGCCGACTTCGCAGCCGGATCGAGGCAGATATGTTGCTCAACATCTTGAAGGGGCAGGGAATACCCTGCTACGTGACGGGCGATGAGAGCCCAATTTTCGGTCTCGGATCCTTCGCGGGCGGCGACGAAGTATATCCGGCCGTAATTATGGTGCCCGCCCCAGAAGCCGTGCGCGCCCGCCGCATCTGTCGCAAATACGCGGAAATTTCCTCGTCAAAACCTGGGAGTTGGTGAGGGAATGGCCAGATTCAAAGCCGTACGCGGCACGCGGGACGTCCTTCCCGAGGAGTGGCCCTACTGGGAACACATCGAACGGGCCATCGGGAGGGTGACGTCCCTCTACGGATATAAGAGAATCGCTACCCCCATCCTGGAAGAAACCGGCCTCTACGTGCGGGGCGTAGGCCAGGGGACCGACATCGTGGACAAAGAGATGTACACCTTCCAGGATCGGGGTGGTCGCTCGCTGAGCCTGCGACCAGAGTTCACTGCCGGGATCATGCGAGCCTACCTCGAGAACGGCCTCCACGTCCACCCGAAGCCGGTAAAGCTCTACGCCATTGGCCCCATCTTCCGCTACGAACGACCGGAGGCCGGTCGCTACCGGCAGCACACGCAGTTCAACGTCGAGGCCATCGGGGAGCAGGACCCGGCCCTCGATTTCGAGGTGATCGCCCTGGCGCTGCACCTGTTCCGGGAAATCGGCATCTCCGGCACCCGTCTTCAGCTCAATAGCACGGGCTGCCCGCGGTGCCGCCCGCAGTACGTTCGGAGACTTGTCGAGTACTACAAGCCCCGCTTGGAGCTCGTGTGCAGCGACTGCCGGCGCCGCTACGAGCGAAATCCCCTTCGTCTTCTGGACTGTAAGGTCGAGCAGTGCCAGCCCGTCATCGCCCAGGCCCCCGACATCCGGGAACACCTCTGTGGGGAGTGCCGAGAGCATTTCGAAGCTCTGCTCAGCTACCTGGAGGCCGCCGCTATCCCCTACGAGGTCAATCGGCGATTGGTCCGCGGCCTCGACTACTACACCAAAACGGTGTTTGAGGTCTGGGTGCAGGGGATCGGCTCCCAGAACGCCATCTGCGGAGGGGGCCGCTACGACGGCCTTATCGAGGAACTGGGCGGCCCACCCACGCCAGGGATCGGTTTCGGCTCCGGCATGGAGAGGCTGGTGCTGACCCTGCAGGAACAGAACGTGGCGGTCGCCACACCGCAGCGGCCGGCCGTATTTGCGGCCTACCTGGGTCCGGAGGCCAAGCGGGCAGCGCTGGAGATCGTACAGGCCCTGCGCGCGGAGGGAATCCCATCCCTGATCAGCTTCGGGGAACGTAGCCTCAAGGCGCAGCTTCGAGACGCTCACCGCGCCGGAGCCTGCGTGGCGATCGTCCTCGGCGAAGAGGAGCTGCGGGACGGCCAGATTCAGCTCAAGTGGCTGGATCGGGGTGAGCAGGCCCGAGTGGACCGGAACCAATTGATCCCGACCCTGCGGCAGGAGCTCGCCCAAAGCCGCCTGTGACCGGAGCCGCGCAGGTGCAGCCAGACGTCGGAGCGGACCAACAGTGGAAGAGCTCCCAAAGGCAGAGCTGAGGCGTCTCCGCTCCCTCCGAAACGAAAAGGGGAGGCAAGAATATCGGCTCTTCCTTGCCGAGGGGTATCGACTGGTCGACGCAGCCCTTGACGCTTCGGCGCCGGTGCTTCGCGTCCTGATGACGGAAGCGTTTTCCGCGAGCCCGGAGGGGCGAGCGCTTGGCCGCAAGGCTGAAGCAAAGGCCATTGCCACTGCCGTGGTAAGCGAGAATACGTTCGCCCAGATCGCCACCACCACCCACACCCAGGGGGTTCTTGCGGTGGTGCGAACGCCAGGCTGGCCAGACCAGGCTCCTTGGAAGAGCGGGCTAATGGTCGCTCTGAGCAACGTCCGGGACCCCGGCAACGTGGGCACCATCTGGCGCGCCGCGGCGTGGTTCGGGGCCGATCGGATCATCCTGGGAAAAGGCTGCGTGGACCCCCACAATCCGAAAGTCGTCCGGGCGACGATGGGCGGGCTCTTCTACGTTCCCTGCGAGCCTGTAGAGGATCTGGCGAACTGGCTTGCCGCGGCACGCGCGGCGGGCTACAAGGTCTTCGCCGCGGACGTACAGGGAGAGACGGACCACTGGCCGGCCGAGGCCCCTGAGGTCGTCCTGGTGGCCGGCGGCGAAACGGAGGGCCTCTCCCCCCAGATCCGACGCGTGGTAGAGACCACCATCCGGATCCCCCGTTGGGGAGCTGGGGATTCGCTAAACGTAGCCATGGCCGTGTCGATTCTCCTCGACCGGTGGCGCCAGGCTCGTCCCGCCTGATGGCTCTCTTGGTAACCGAGGTTTGAGTAGGTAGACGTTCGAACCATGTGGACGCAGAACAGAGATACCGCGATCGACGGAGTCCTCTCCCTCGAGAAAAGTCTGGCCATCTTGTTCCTCACGTTTGTATTGATCCTCGCCGCCGGAATCGCCGGTGCCGTCCTGGGCGGTCGGACCGAGATACTGCTCAGCGAAGCTCTGGTGATCGTTCCGGCCTGGATCTACGTAGCGCGCTCCCGTCTGGACGGGCGGACTGTATTCCGCCTGCGCAGGGTCCCCGTGCAGGCTCTGTGGCTCTCGCTCGGCATCGGGGTAGCAGCCGCTCTCCTCGGGCACGAGCTCGATGTCCTGGTAGAGCAGATCTTCCCCATGCCCCTCGAGCTACAGAAGCAAATGGAGGCCATGCTGCGCGCGAAAGGGATTGCGGACGGGATCATCCTCGTCGTAGCCATCGTCGGGCTGGCCGGCGTTCTGGAGGAAATGCTGTTCCGGGGGATGTTGCTCGCATCTCTGGAAGCCCGTGTGGATGTAACCCGTGCTGTGCTCTTCAGCGCTCTCCTGTTTGCCTTCTTCCACCTGAACCCCTGGACTGCCGTGCAGATTCTCCTGTTCGGGGTGATCCTGGGCGTGCTGGCCTGGCGTAGCCAGAGCGTCTTGCCTGCGGCTCTCGTCCACGCCACCAACAACGCATTCGAATTTGCGGTTCTCAACCTGGGCGAGGATCGGCTCCGTCCCCTTTTCGTAGGAAAGCACGTGTCCCCTGTATTGCTGCTCCTCGCCGCAGTCGCTCTGTACCTCGGGCTCCGGGACTTCTACCGCCTTTTTGGGAAGGGAGCTGGTGATGCCAAAATTGCGTAAAGCGCAGCAGCCCACCGTCCGCATCGGGATGATCCGCGGTGCCGACGAGGTGCGACTCGCGGTGTGCGCGCCGCACCGGCTCTTCGCGGCGGGTGCGCTGGTGGAAGAGGTCGAGGAGCCCCGCGAGTACCGGGTGCAGGCGGGGGAAATCCTGCCCACCGGGCTGGAATCCTGGGTGCGATTCGCCGTCACCCGGCCCGGACAAACCGCGGTAGCCCCCTGCCCGCAAGGCCGCGTCCGACGCCTGACCGTGGGGCGCGTCCTCAAGCTGCCGCGCCTCCGGGCGGACAATCGCGAGGTCTGGCACCTGGTCGGGCCCTTTCCCGATCTGGAGGCAGCTGCCGCCTATCGTAGGACTCAGCCGAGACCAGGCGAACTCGCCCTGCTCCAGCTCCCCAACGGCGAGGCGAGAGGTTGGGCCGAGGTCAACGGGCGAAAACTGGATCTGCCCGTGAGGATCGAGCCCGCCAATTCCGAGGCCCCCCACCTCTTGCTGCGCAATGTGCTCATCGGCATCGAATTTCACTGGCAACACTACGAGGACGAGCACCTGCGCGGCGTTCTGGAGATCGCGGCGGGCCACGACGGAAAGCTTGTAGCGGTGAACGAATTGCCGGCCGAAGCCTACCTGGCCAGCGTAAACTCGAGCGAGATGGCAGCGGATTGCCCCGACGAACTCCTCAAGGCTCAGACGGTAGCCGCTCGCAGCACGCTCTTCGCCACCCTCAACAAACACCACTACGGCGACCCATTCGACCTGTGTGCCGACGACCACTGTCAGTGTTACTACGGGGCTGATCGCGAGAGAGAACGGTCGTGGCAGGCCGTCCAGAACACGTGGGGTGAGGTGCTTGTGAGTCAAGGCGAGGTGTGCGACGCGCGATACTCCAAGATCTGCGGCGGGATCATCGAAGATTACCGCTTCGTTTGGGAGGACCGAGCGATTCCCTACCTCGCCTCGGGTATCGATGGCCACCAGCCTGTCCCTTTCCCTGCCCGCTCGGAGGAGAGGGCAAGAGAGCTCATCGATTCCCGTCCGGACGTGTTCTGCAATACCGACCGCTACGATCTTCCCCCGAGTCTCCGCGAGCGCTGTCAAGGTCTCTTCCGCTGGGAGGTACGCTACACCCAGGAGGAGCTGCAGGGGCTTCTGGCCACGAGGGTGGGTGTCCGCGTGGGGCGCGTGATCGACCTCGTTCCGCTGGAACGAGGCGATTCGGGAAGGATCGTGCACCTCGAGGTGGTGGGGACGGAGGGCCGGGTCCTCCTGGGCAAGGAGCTGGAAATCCGGCGCGCTCTCAGTCCCACTCACCTATACAGCTCCTGTTTCTACGTCGTGAAGGAGTTCGGCGAGGATGGGCTACCGCGGGCGTTTGTGCTGAGGGGCGCCGGGTGGGGACACGGGGTGGGCCTGTGCCAGGTGGGGGCCACGGTGATGGCTTCCCAGGGCTACACGTATCGGGAGATCCTCGCACACTACTACAGGGCATCGGACGTCGTTCGCGCCTATTAATCGGGTAAGGCATGAGTTTCCTTGAGGAATCCGTCGATTTCCTGGTGATCGGGAGCGGGATTGCGGGCCTTTCGTTCGCTCTGCGCGCCGCCCGGCACGGGCAGGTGGCGGTGGTGACCAAGAAGGAGCGGGCGGAATCCAATACGAACTACGCCCAGGGCGGAATCGCGGCGGTGCTGAACGAAGACGACAGCTTCGAGCTCCACGTACGCGATACGCTCCAGGCGGGAGCCGGTCTCTGTCATCCCGAGGCCGTGGAGATCATGGTGCGGGAGGGGCCCGATTGCGTCCGCGAGCTGGAGGAGTGGGGAGTGCGCTTTACGAAGCTGCGCACGGAAAAAGGGGAGCGCTACGAGCTCGGGCGCGAAGGGGGACATTCCCGAAACCGGATTGTCCACGCTCAGGACCTCACCGGGCGCGAGGTGGAACGGGCGCTGGTAACGGCCGTACGAGAACATCCCAACGTGCGGGTCTACGAGGACCACGTAGCCATCGACCTGATCACCGAGCATCATCTCGGCCGGGAGGCCGAAGCGGGGGCCGAGCGCATCCACTGCTTCGGTGCCTATGTGCTGGACGTGCGCGAAGGGATCGTGAAGAAGTTCCTGGCCCGCGCCACGCTGCTGGCCACCGGAGGCTGTGGCCAAATCTATCGCCACACGACCAACCCGGAGATCGCCACGGGCGACGGGGTTGCCATGGCCTACCGCGCCGGGGCTGCCATCGCCAACATGGAGTTTATGCAGTTCCATCCCACAGCCTTCTACACGCCCTCGGGAACTCCCTTCCTGATCTCGGAGGCCGTGCGCGGGTTCGGTGGGGTGTTGCGCACCCGGGACGGCCACGAGTTCATGAGCCGCTATCACCCGATGGGCTCCCTGGCGCCCCGCGATGTTGTGGCGCGCGCCATCGACGCGGAACTCAAGCGGCGCGGCGACGAGTGCGTCTACCTCGACGTGACCCACCTGCCCCCCGAGAAGGTGAAGGAGCGTTTCCCCAACATCTACGAGTCGTGCCTCCGGTACGGCGTGGACATGACCAAAGAGCCGGTACCGGTAGTGCCCGCGGCCCACTACAGCTGTGGCGGGGTCGTAACCGATTTACGGGGCCGTACAACCATCGATGGGCTCTACGCCTGCGGGGAAGTCGCCTGCACCGGTGTCCACGGAGCCAATCGCCTGGCCTCCAACTCGTTGCTGGAGGCCGTGGCTTTTTCGAAACGGGCGTACCAGGACGCTGCGCGACTCGTCTCCTTCAAGCCGCGCGCCATCCCAGAGTTCCCCGCCTGGGACGATAGCGGCACTTTCAACTCCGAGGAGTGGGTCCTGATCTCCCACGACCGACACGAGATCCAGTCCCTGATGTGGGACTACGTCGGCATTGTGCGATCGAACCTCCGCCTGCAGCGGGCCCGTCGGCGTATCGGCCTCATCCGCACCGAGGTGGAGGAGTTCTACCGGCGCACCCGCGTTACCGAGGGCCTTCTCGAGCTCCGGAATATGGCCCAGGTAGCCGGCCTGGTCGTCGACTGTGCCCTCTTTCGCCGGGAAAGCCGCGGACTGCACTTCAACACCGACTACCCGGCAAGAGATGACGCCCGCTGGCAACGGGACACCATCCTTGTCCGCTCCCGCAGGTTCGGCCTGCGATTCCTGAAACGCGTCGCCATCCAGTGGGACGACGACGCCGCTCCGTTCGTCTGGGGGCTGTAGGCGAAAACCAGCGCCGGGATGCGCAAGCTGAGAGGGTCGCCATGGGTGAAAAGCTCCTCACCGCTACCGTCGCTTCGCTCTTTCTCATCGGAGCGGTGGACTGGTTCGACGGCTGGTACCGAAAATTCCTCACCAGGCGAGGCGTGTCGCCCAGCCTCCGCAAGAAGTTGCGGATGGTCCAATGGGTCGTTCTGGCCCTCCTCTTCTGGTACGGCCTCCTCGCCTCGGGAATGCCTCCCCGTTTCGGCTCCCCGTTCTTCCTCTTCGTGCTCTTCATCTACTGCCTCCGGGGATTGATCGCCACCGCCGTATCGGGAACTACCGGAGCCTGATCGCCGACATCGAGCTTTGCCAATGAACCTGCACCTGCTGGATCAGAGCCTGACCACCCCCGGGCGAAGGCCCCTACCGGCCACCTGCGGGCGCGGAAGAGAGCGCCGGATCGATTCTTCACAGCGAGCACCGCTTCCTCCGGACCGACTTTGGAACGGATCGTTCCCGGCAATCGGAAGCTCGAGCCAAACGGCTCTCGCTCGCAGGCCCCTCACCCGGGCGTCGGGGCATCCGTCTCGGGGGCACGGCGGGATACCGCAGCTCCTCGCGCACCGTTCCGAGGGACCCTCCTCTCGTGCGCCATCGCGGCCAACCTTCGATCGGAAGGTCGGCCCAAAAAGGATCCTGGGCGTCCGGCTCTCCGCAGCCTCCGAGTCCGACGAAAGCCAGCCGTCTCTGTGCCTTTGGCCTGCTACTTGCGGCGCAATCTCTGCCCTCGAACAGGAGAAGCGGCGCCTCGGAAAGACGACCAGTCACGGACAAGCTCCTCCGGACCCCAAAGGTCGGAACGCAAGCTACGCTGAGCTGTGGGGACCGGCATGTCACACGTCAGGCCAAGCGCCGACGAGAGCGCAAAGGAGGGGGGCTTTGCTCTTCCGTGAAGCCGCGGCAGCTGTTCGATCGCAAAGGAAGTGTCCGAGCTCGTCCCGAGGGGCTGGGTACCCCGACCGATCAGCTGGCTGAGGCAGTAGCCCGTACGTTGCTTCGGCACTGGCCGGACACAGCCGTACGCCAGGGACAAGGGAGGGCGCGTTGCCCTGGGAGCCCATTGCCGGGCCAGTCGCCTTGGGCCCGGAGACCGGTGCGGAAGGCAGCGCCAGGCCTGCCAGTTATTGGCGCTCCGAGGAATGGCTACCTCGCTCACGGAAAGCGATCCCCTCCCTCTCCACAGGATCCGCATCCGACGTGCGGATCCCATGCAGCGCACCCTTAACCTGAAGGAGCCAACGATGGTACGTTCGTTCTCCTCCCGCGCACCGAGGATGGTGCTCTTCGCCCTCGCCGCCCTCTTGGAGCTCGCCTTCCTCGGAGAATCAGCCGCTCAATGGATCCGGACCAGCGGACCGAACCGCGGCGCCGTGAACTGTCTTGCCGTCGGCCAATCAACCCTGTTCGCTGGGACCCAGGGTGGCGTGTTCGCCACGAGCGACAATGGCGACCACTGGACCCGACTGGTCCAAGGCCTCTCCGATACCACCGTGCGCGCCCTGCTTTTCTCCGGAACCAAGCTGTTCGCCGGCACCCGTGGAGGGGTCTTCGTCTCCGCTGATTATGGCCAGAGCTGGACAATGGCCGGGTTCATGATGAGCAGCGATGTCCATGCCCTCGCCCTGAAGGGGACAGGTCTCTTCGCCGGAGTACACGGATTCGGTGGAATTCTCCGCTCCCAGGACGAAGGGAAGAACTGGTCAATCGTCAACAACGGCCTCACCAATTCCTACGTCAACAGCTTGGCGGTGGCCGGGACCCGTCTCCTCGCAGGGACACAAGAAGGCATCTTCCTCTCGACGGACGACGGAACCAATTGGTCCCAGGTCCTGCCCGGAGTCAACGTAATTGCTCTGGCCTCTAGCGGTTCCTGGGTATTCGCAGGGACGGAAGGAAGCGGGCTCTATTGCTCGGCCGACTCCGGCACCAGCTGGAACGCGGTCCCCGTCCCGCGGTTCTTCGTGTCCTCGCTGGCGATCGTAAACCAGGCGATTCTTGCAGGGACAGAGGGCGGGATCTATCTGTCCACGGACAATGGGTCGACCTGGGCCTCCGTGAGCACGGGCCTGTTGGAACTGAACACCACCGCACTGGCTGTCTGCGGGGAATACCTCTTTGCCGGCAGCTCTAAGGGGAGCGTCTCGCGGCGACCCCTTTCGGAAATGATCACCTCGGTCAAGCGCGAGACCGGGCCGACCCAAACCCCCTGCCAGTTCACTCTGAAGCAGAATTACCCGAATCCGTTCAACGAGATCACGGTCATCCGGCTCCAGCTATCGACACGATCCCCCGTCTCCCTTGAGGTGCTGGACTCCCGGGGTCGAAAAGTGGCGACGTTGCTGGACGGGGAACTCCCTCCAGGTGCCCATGAGGTGAGATTCGATGCGGCCGGACTACCCGCCGGCGTGTACTTCTACTGCCTCAAGGCAGGTCCGTCAACAGAGGTGAGGAAGGCCGTCCTCGTGAGATAGCCCGAAACGCGGGGTCCCGTCCCTAAAGCGCCTCGAAGAGATGCACGCGGGCGGCGCTCCCCATCTTGGCGGGGAAGTTAGCCGAAGACGAGAGGGACCGTCGGGAGATCCGCGGGAAAAGCGCAGCGCTGGCGCACCTCCGGACGGGTCAGAAAGGCCAACCGGCCGCAGCCTTCAGCTCGAACCCAAAGGTCTCGCCGCCGAGGTGAGAGGGGCTGAGCTTCTCGCCCTTCCGATCAGTTGAAAGCGTCCTGACGCGCCGGCCCGCGGGCAAGTCCGTCCCGGAGATCCCGAGGGAAGGCCGAATCGACCAAATGGACTTGATTGCGTCGCCCATCGGAGCCAGGTGCTCCCGCGACGCGAGGCCCTGTCTTCTCTGGCAATCCGCCCGGGCGGGACCGGCGCGTCGCGCTACGTTCTTGGACGGCGCGCCGCGCCTCGCTGGAGTCCTCCTGCCGGCTCTCGGCCCTGCGGACCAAGGCGGACCGTCCCGTGCCTGTAACAGGATGGGACGCTTTTCCCAAGAGGCGCAGAAGTCCGCGAAGGACGATCGTGGGCAGCAGAAATGCCTGCGGGGAAGCACGAACCGCATTGACCAGAACTGCGCAATTCCCTAAGTTTGCGAAGCGAGCTGTGGTCTCATCAGGGCGGCCCGGCTTTTGCACGGCCGAGTCCAGGAGGTGGGCGGTGCGTTCGGCTTAGCTGGCTTCGGCCAGGAGGGCCGCTACGTGGGATTCAAGGGCGGTTTCGTCCACCGGCACTTCCAAGAGCTGATACTCGGCGTACCCATCCTTGCGGACGTCAAGCTTGACCAGGCGCAGGGCAACTGCCCGGCGCTGGGGATGGGTCTGGATGGCCACATAGGCGCGGACGATTGCCGCCACCACTGCCTCCGGGAGGATCAGAACCTGATTGCCGTAACGAAGCACCAGGCGCAAATGCTTGTGGCCGGTCGGGGTGGCCAGCAAGCACTCCTCGACATCCTCCAGCCTTGGACATGCGACGGGCATTTCCGTTCCTCCTGTCCAGGGGTAAGCCGCACGTCTGAGCGCAGGTTTGCCTCTGCCGCAGGACCCTACCGCCCGGGAGGCCGGGCCCCGCGAGCCGGCCCTTGTCTTCCACCTCCGCACCGCTCGTCCGGTGTGGACCAGAACAGACCTGAGCACACCCCACAACGAGGAGTGTCGTGAACGAGCTACGAAGGGACCCCGTCTCGGGGCGCTGGAGCATTATCATTCAGGACCCGATCCAGACGGATCGCCTGCTGGTGAACCTTCGGCAACGAACCAAAGCCACCGAAAGATACGACCCGAATTGCCCCTTTTGCCAGGGGAATGAATCGCAGACGCCGCCGGAAATCCACGCCGTGCGGGCTGTTGGCCCGGCGAACGCCCCGGGATGGCTTGTGCGAGTCGTTCCGGACAAGTTTCCGGTGCTGCGCGTGGAGGGGGCTCTCAACAATCGCGCCCACGGGATGTACGACATGCTGGACGGGATCGGGGCGCACGAGATCGTCGTCGAAACCCCCGAGCACAACCGCTGGGTCACCGAGCTGGACGAAGCCCACCTGGTGCAGGTCCTGCGCACCTACCAGCTGCGGATCGCTGATCTCAAGAGAGACCTGCGCTTCCGGTATATCCTGGTGTACAAGTCCCACGGCGAGGCGATGGGGCCAGCCGGACAGCACAGCTATTCCTACGTCATCGCCACTCCGGTAACCCCGCCTCGGGTCAAGCAGGAGCTTCTCAGCTGCGCACAGCACTTCTCAATGAAAGAACGCTGTCTGATCTGCGACGTCGTGCGGCAAGAGGAGAACGAGGGGAGCCGCATCGTAATCGACGGACGGGACTACCTGGCCTTTGTGCCCTTTGCATCCGGCTCCCCCCTTGAGACCTGGATCGTCCCGAAGCGGCACGAAACCTTCTTCGAGAGCACCCAGGGCTTAGAGGAGCTGGCCTCCATTTATCGCCGGACCTTGGGGGCGATCTGCGAGTTGCTGCACGAGCCCAACTACGTGATGCTGATCCACAGCGGACCGAACACTACCTACGGGCAGCGCAGGGGTTACTGGCGCACTCTGACGCAGGATTACCACTGGCACATGGAGATCGTGCCAATGGTCCGCGGCTTCACCAGCTTTGAGCTCGTATCCGGGATGCGGGTCAATTTCCTGCCTCCGGAGCGCGGCGCCGCGATGCTGCGGGAAAAGGTCTAAACGACATTCGCGCACCTTGCCATGGCGTGTGCCGTGCTGCCCTAAGCGGCGATAGCAGGTCCTGAAAAGGCACTCCGTGAACAAGGGCGCCCCTCATACTTCCGGATTGTTTCTGAGCCGTTGAATCCCTAAGTTTATCGACTGCGGCAGGACGGAAGCCGCTCTTATCCTTTTCCGGCGGTAGGCAATCAAGGCAAAGGGAAGGGCATGCTCGGGGTCGGTATCGATATCGTAGAGGTCGAGAGGATTCGGCGTGCGGTAGAGCGCTGGGGAGATCGCTTCCTCCAGCGCATCCTCACCGAAGAGGAACTGCGCGATTGCCGGGCTCGGGGTCAGTTCTACCACTCCGTGGCCGCCCGCTTTGCGGCCAAAGAAGCGTTCGTGAAGGCCATCCCCGGCGATACCGCCCGCAGCCTGCCCTGGCACGAGTTCGCCGTCCGAAGCGTCGCCTCGGGACGCCCCCTCCCAGAGCTGGGGGAGAGGGCCAGGCGACTCGTCGGGCACCATCGCGTGTACCTCAGCCTGACACACGCCGAGGCCTACGCCGCGGCGGTCGTGATCATCGAGTAGGTGTACGCGAAGCGCACCGGGAGGCTCGATGAGGCTCCTTGTCACCGCATCCGAGATGGCCGCCATGGACCGCGAGGCGATCGAGGAGATCGGCATCCCTGGCGTCGTCCTGATGGAAAACGCGGGTCTGGGCGTGGTGTCCGTCATTCAGGACATGCTCGGCAGCGTAGCGGGGCGACGGGTAGCCATCGTCTGCGGCAAGGGAAACAACGGCGGCGACGGCTACGTGGTGGCACGCCACCTCCACAACGCCGGCTGTGACGTGGACGTCTATCTCCTTGCCGAACCAGAGGCCGTGCGCGGCGACGCCCGTGTGCACCTGGACGTCATCCGAAACATGGGGATCCCGGTGCACGTGGTGCGATCCACCGACGACTTCGATCCATCGCCCGAGCCCCACCTCGTCGTAGATGCCATCTTCGGCACGGGCATCACAGGTCCCGTGCAGGGACTGCCGGCGGAGATCATCCGCAAGATCAACGGCCTCGGCGTCCCGGTTGTCGCGGTAGACCTGCCTTCGGGTCTTAATGCGGACACCGGCGCCGTCGAGGGGCCGTGTGTGGCCGCCCGCCGGACCGTGACCATGGCCCAGATCAAGCGGGGACTGGTGCTGCCCCCCGGACGCGACTACGCAGGGCAGGTCCATGTGGTGGACATCGGCATGCCCCGCAGCCTGAAGAGCGCCACGCGCGTCCGGACCTTCCTCGTCGATCGCTCCGATGCCGTGCGCGCCCTGCCGCGCCGACCGTCCGACGCCCACAAGAACCGCGTGGGTCTGGTGTACGTGGTGGCTGGCTCCACCGGGATGACGGGCGCTGCCACCCTCACAGCTCTCTCGGCGCTCCGCGCAGGCTCCGGACTTGTGTACCTGGGCATCCCCGGCTCCCTGAACCCCATCCTCGAGGTGAAGGCCACCGAGGTCATCACGCATCCCCTGCCTGAAGCCACACCGGGTACCCTGGCGGCCGAAGCCTGGCCGCTTCTGGAGGAGCGGCTGCAAAACGTCCACGTGGCCGCCGTAGGACCTGGGTTAGGAACGCACCCCTCCACGGCGCAGCTCGTGGAGAGAATTGTACAGCTGGCGCCCGTGCCCCTGGTTCTGGACGCGGACGGGCTCAACAACCTGAGCGGCAGGACCGAGCTCCTTGCGTCGAGGCGCTGGCCTACGGTGATCACTCCGCATCCCGGCGAGCTCTCGCGCCTGTGCGGACTTAGCACGCGCGAGATCCTCGCTGACCGGATCGAGGTGG
This sequence comes from candidate division KSB1 bacterium, assembly GCA_034506315.1. Classification (GTDB taxonomy): domain Bacteria; phylum Zhuqueibacterota; class Zhuqueibacteria; order Oleimicrobiales; family Geothermoviventaceae; genus Zestofontihabitans. The sequence continues at coordinate 183,295 of JAPDPT010000001.1, forward strand.
CCCGGCGCTTCGCTCAGGAGTGGCGAGTGGTTCTCGTGCTGAAAGGCTCACCTACGGTGACAGCCTCACCGGACGGGAACGTCTACGTCAACACCACGGGTAATGCCGGGATGGCTACGGGAGGCTCCGGAGACGTGCTCACGGGAATCATTGCCTCCCTGATGGGACAGGGCCTGGGGGCGTTGGAGGCCGCCTGGCTCGGCGTCTACGTCCATGGCCTGGCCGGTGACGTCGCCAGGGAACGCCTGGGCCAGATGGGCATGATCGCGGGCGACATCTTGCGAGCCGTGCCGAGCGTTCTGCGCGCCCTTGAAAACGCCCGGGATGCCCAGCCATGAGCCCCTTCGTCCGCTATCAGCTGCCGGCCATCCTCTACGCCGTCCTGATCTTCGTGATCTCCTCGATTCCGACCCTCGCCCCCCCACCGATCGGGATCGAGTGGGATGATAAGATCTATCATTTCCTCGAGTACGGCGCCTTCGGGTACCTCTGCGCGCGGGCGTTCTACTATCAGGGCAACCGGGTCCTACGCGACTTCGCTCTGATCATCACCCTTGTGACCGGGTCTCTGTACGCGGTCAGCGACGAGCTGCACCAGTCGCTGGTCCCAGGGCGGTATGCCGATGTCGGCGATTTCCTGGCCGATGTGGTGGGGGTGATCCTCGGGGTCGTGCTCTTCGCACGGACTCGTGTACCCTGGCACCGCGCCCGCGCCAGACTGGAGAAGCGGAGGGAGCCGCGTTCCCGTTCCGTGCGCGTGGTTGCGGACAAGCGTCCATGAGCAAGGGCCCCAGCACCGAGGTTCGGCGGATGAAGCAAGCCTCCTTTTCGCTCCAAGTGAGCGCACCTGAGCTGGCAAGGGAAATGGTCCTGACCGTCGTCCTCCTGCTTCTTCCCGGCGGAGTGGCCCTTTCGCAGTGGGGAAGATCACCCCTTTGGGGCGGCGAGGAGGCCAGGCTTCGCCTCAGCGTCGCGGCCGGCGCTTACCGCATTTCCCACAACGCGTTCGAGGATTACTACCGCTCCCGTTGGGGGTTGGTCCCCGGCTTCCTTCTCCGGTACAGGGTCAAAGGCATTGGTTTTTTGGCAGGGGTTCGACCCTTCCGCCAGCGCCTTGCTTCGCGGCTGGAGGCACAATATCCGGCGCTCGCAGGCTCATCGGCCTGGCGACAGACGGTCTGGAACCTGGGCGTGCAGCTGGGCGGCGGGGGGATGAGGCGCGTCCGCTCCGCAACCTACTTTGGACTGTCCTATCACGTCGTACGCGAGAAGGCCGGCCCCTTCCTCATGGACAAGAGCCGGTCCACTACCCTGGGCTTCTTTCTGGCCGCCGAGACCGAGTGGCTGATCCTTCCTCCCCTCGGCCTCGGCTGGATGGTGGAGCTGAGCTCTGCGGCTCCCAGTCGCTCGGCCGCCTTCGAGGCCAATAGCATCGGGGGACTCTACCTGGCTGCCCTGCTCCACCTGCACCTGTTCTGAGCGACCTCAAGCCGCTACTGTGACGCCCGGGACCACGCAGAAGGCGGGTACCAAGGAGAAGAGGGAAGCTGTGGCCGGACCCGAGGTGCGGAGCGCCTCAAGCAAGGCCCTGTGCCCCGCTTCTGGGAGGAAGGCGAGAGGATCAAGCGTCAGGACAACCGCGGGGGCCCCGTTTTCGCATTTCAGCCGCCAGAAGCGTTTCTCCCCGTCGCGGAGGGCCAGCTCCCTCCTGCTCCGCATCAGCTCCTGCAGCCGCTCCCGCTCTCCCTCTCCGGGGGAAAGGGAAAGAACAGCGCGCGTGAGCTCAGCGAACCAGTCCACCGCGGCGTAGTCGCAGACCCGCAGGTGAAACTTCGCCGAGCCCGCCCCCAGGGGGCTGTCCGTGAAGGCCCGGAATACGATCGCCTGACGGGGAAGAGAGCTCTCCGAGCCGGCCACCACCAGGGGACAGGCGAAGAGCGAGGCAAGACCGAGCGCTCTCCACAGCCGGACATCGGCGCCCTCTGGGGTCAGGCTCTTGCTGATTTCCTGAATTTCCGGGCTCGGAAAATCGACGGGGACGTAGGGCTTTCCGGCCAGCCTGCGCGCGACCTTTTTTCCGCGCTCCGACGAGAAGGCGGCGTCGTAGCCGATGTCGCGGTAGCGGAACTTGCTCCCGATCCACCGGAGGGCCGCCAGGGCTGTGTCTTCCTCCACGTCGGGGAGGTACAAAACACCACGCAGGTTCTTGACGCGCACGATGAATTCGAGGAACCACGGCTCCATGGGGCCTATCCTCCTGCGGCGGATTGGGGGTTGCCCGTGGCCATGGCAGGTTGGGGCCGCCTTCGTCCCCCTCTCTCAAAAAAGAAGCCCGCCGCCCGAAGGCGGCGAGCCTCATCCCCTTTGCCGGTGACGCTCAGTTCTCTTCGATGCTTTCGGCGGTGGCTGCGTTTTCCCCGTGCGCTTCGCCCTCTACGCCAAGGCGCCCGATCTCGCGGAACTGCAAGCCATCCCCCTGCTTCTTGGCCTGCACCTCGATGATGCTGCCGTCCCCGAATCGGCCGCGCAGGATCTCCTCGGCCAGCGGGTCCTGCACGTAGCGCTGAATCGTTCGCTTCAGCGGCCGTGCCCCGTACACGGGGTCGAAGCCCTTGTCCACAAGGAACTCCTTGGCGGACTGGCTCAGCTTGACCTGGATTCGCCGCTCGGAGACGCGGTTCAGCATCTCGTCGATGACGATGTCCACGATACGGAACATGTCCTCGCGGCTCAGCGGCCGGAAGACGACCACCTCGTCCACTCGGTTCAGGAATTCGGGGTTAAAGACGCGCTTCACTTCCTCCATGATGCGGGAGCGCATCGTTTCGTAGTCTTCCTGGACCTCCTGTTTCCCGAATCCCAGCGCTCCTCCCTTGCGGATCTCCCGCGTGCCCAGGTTCGAGGTCATGATGATGATCGTATTCTTGAAGTCCACGCGGCGGCCGAGACCGTCGGTGAGGCGCCCGTCGTCCAGGATCTGGAGCAGGATGTTGAACACGTCCGGGTGCGCCTTCTCAATCTCGTCGAACAGCACCACCGAATACGGGTGTCTGCGGACACGCTCGGTCAGCTGCCCGCCCTCTTCGTAGCCGACGTAACCCGGAGGCGCGCCCGTCAGGCGCGAGACGCTGAACTTCTCCATGTACTCCGACATGTCGATGCGAATGAGGGCGTCCTCCGTCTCGAACAGATAGCGGGCCAGCTCCTTCGCCAGCTGGGTCTTCCCTACACCCGTAGGCCCGAGGAAAATGAAGGAGCCGATGGGTCGATTCGGATCTTTCAGACCGGCCCGCGTGCGCAGAATGGCCTTGGACAGGAGGTGGATTACCTCGTCCTGTCCGACGATCCGCTTCTTCAGCTCCTCTTCCATTTTGAGGAGCTTTTCGGTCTCCGACTGCGCCACGCGGTGCACAGGGATACCGGTCATCATCGAGACGACTTCGGCGACGTCTTCCTCCGTTACGATGCCGACGATCTCATCTTCCGCCTCCCGCCAGCGCTCCTTCGCCTCCTCGAGCTTGCGCTGGAGCTGCTTCTCGCGATCGCGGAGGATAGCCGCGCGCTCGAACTCCTGCGCCTTGATCACCGCCTCTTTCTCGCGCCGCAGGCGCTTGATCTCCTCCTCCAGGTCGGTGATCTCCTTCGGCACCTTGATGTTCGCCAGGTGCACCCGCGCGCCCGTCTCGTCCATCACGTCGATGGCTTTGTCTGGCTGGAAGCGGTCCGTGATGTAGCGGTCAGACAGGCGCACGGCGGCGCGCAGCGCTTCGTCGGTGTACTTGACGCGGTGGTGCGCCTCGTAGCGCGGCTGGAGGCCCTTGAGAATGGCGTAGGTTTCCTCGGACGACGGCGGATCCACCATCACCTTCTGGAAGCGCCGTTCCAGGGCACCGTCTTTCTCGATGTACTGCCGGTACTCGTCCAAGGTGGTGGCGCCGATGCACTGGAGCTCCCCGCGGGCAAGGGCCGGCTTGAACATGTTGGAGGCATCCAGCGAGCCGGAAGCACCGCCAGCACCCACGATGGTGTGAAGCTCGTCAATGAACAGGATGACGTCCTTGGCCTTGACGATCTCGTTCAGGATGGCCTTGATTCGCTCTTCGAACTGGCCACGGTACTTGGTGCCCGCCACAATCGCGCCCAGGTCGAGGGTCACGACGCGCTTGTTGTGGAGGATCCGCGGCACCTTCTTCTCGACGATCCGCAGCGCCAACCCCTCGGCGATGGCCGTCTTGCCTACGCCTGGCTCGCCGATGAGTACGGGGTTGTTCTTCTTCCGGCGGCTGAGGATCTGGGCCACCCGCTCGATCTCCTTGTCTCGGCCGATAACCGGATCCAGCTCACCCCGCCGGGCCAGTTCCGTGAGGTCCCGTCCGAAGTGGTCCAGGGCAGGGGTCTTGGTACGCTTCTGGCCCGATTCGGAAACGCTCGGCGAGCCGCGGAGGATGTTGTCGAGCTCGTTCTTTACGGCCTCGTAGGTGACGTCGAAGGACTGGAGGATCTGCGCCGCCACTCCTTCTTTCTCTTTGACGAGCGCCAGGAGGAGGTGTTCGGTGCCGATGATGTCCGACTTGTACTTGTCCGCCTCCACATAGGCAAGCTTGAGGATCTTCTCGGCGCGCTTGGTGAAGGGGATATTGCCGATGGTCATGGTCTCGCCCGTGGAGCGGACCGCATCCTCGATGGCGCGCTTCAGTTCCTCCAGGTCGACCCCCAGGTTGCGGAGCACCTCGACCGCTATCCCCTCCCCCTCCCGAATCAGCCCCAGAAGAATGTGCTCCGTCCCAATATAATCATGCCCGAGACGCAGCGCCTCCTCTCGGGCAAACTGAATCACCATCTGAACACGGCTGGAGAAGTTGTTTTTCATGCCCAATCAACCCCGTTCTGGAGTGCTACCGCCTCATCATCCTGCACTTCTTTTACCTTCCGCCCGCGGGTTGCGTTCCGAAAAGCCCCTCAGGTTACGATCCCTGCCAGACGTTCGCGGAGGTATTCGGCGCGCAGGCGATCGGTTTCTTCATCGGAAAGTTGGCGCCCTTCCCTGAGCTGCAGGTGTGCCGACTGAGCGAGCACCAGGAGCTCGTTCACCACCCGGAAGTGGGCCGGAAGATAGCCCGCCAGCATTCCCATGCGGAGGCTGCTGAGGAGATTCACACATTCCAGAGCCCCGATCAGCCGCGCGTGCCGGATAATACCCACGGCTCGCTCCACGACATCCTCCACCCGCACCCGGCTCGTTTGCAGGAGGCCTTCCAGGGCCTTTTTCTCCAAGCCAATCAAATCTTCGGCAACTCTGGCCATCCGCTCAAGAAGTTTTTCTTCTGTCCTACCCAGAGTGACCTGATTCGACACCTGGAAGATATTGCCCACGGCCTGCGTCCCCTCGCCGTAGAAGCCGCGGAAGGTGAATTCGGTGAATCCCAACTGCTTTACAACTTCTTCCAAGGTCCCGGATAGGGCCAACCCTGGCAGATGCAGGAACACACTTACGCGCATTCCGGTGCCCGTATTGGTTGGGCACGATGTAAGATAGCCAAATTCCTCAGAAAACGCCAGCTGGAATGCCTCGTTCAGCTGGTCATCGAGCTCTGCGAGTACACCCCATCCGCTGGTGGTGTCGAGACCGCTTTCGAGGCTTTGCAGACGGAAGTGGTCCTCCTCGTTCACCATTACCGAGAAGCTTTCATCGGGCGACACCAGCAGTCCGGCAGGTCGCGGCCGCGCCAGCACCTCGGGCGAGAGCAAGCGTCGTTCCAAGAGAAACCGCCGCTCCACGTCGCTGAGCTCGTCCACCCGCCAGTAGAGGCAGTGTTTCATGGCCGGGACAGTCTGGCGGCGGCTCGTAACTTCCTGAAGCACCTCCTCGAGCTGGTCGGTGCGGGCATGGGGAGGGAAGCGGCGCCCCGCCAGGTTTCGCGCCAGGCGAATGCGCGTGCTGATCACCCGTTCCGCCTGCGGGCCATGGGCGGCCAGCCATCCTGGAGGCACAGCGGCCATTCGGCGCAGCTCGTCTTGTGCCACCGGCGTCGTCATTGGCGCGTCTCGCTCGTCCCCCGTGTGAGATCGCGCAGCAGATCTCGCAGCTCCGCTGCCCGTTCGTACTCCTCGCGGGCCACCGCTTCCTCCAGCGCGCGACGGATCTCCTCCGGGCTTTGGACCGCAACGCGTCTCCGGAGGTGGGGCGGCCGGCTCCCGATGTGTTTTGCGCTGCCGTGGATACGTCGCAAGAGCGTCCGCAACGGCTCCGCAAAGACGCGGTAGCACTCGGAGCACCCGAGAAGCCCCGTCTGCTCCACGTCCCGATAGGTGTGGCCGCAATGGGGACACGAGGGCATGCTCTGGACTGGTACCGACGGATGAGCCTGGCCTATGGCTTGGAGCAGAAGACCGCCCAGTAGGTGAGGCAGAACCGCAAAGGGGAGAGTAAGCCCATGGGCTTCGGCGCAGGGCTGACAGATGTGCAGTTCCAATTTCTGGGTGTGGACGATCTGGGTCAGCTGGACGGTCGCCGGACGACTGTGGCAGATCTCGCAGAGCATCAGCGCACCAGCTGTTGTTCGCGGCAGATCCGGCCATCGTACATCTCCAGAAGGCGATCTGCGCTTTTGGCCAGCTCCATGTTGTGCGTCACAATGACCAGCGTGAGCCCGTGCTCGGCCACCAGGCGCCACAAGAGCTCGTGGAGAGCCCGGCTGGACTGTGCATCCAGGTTGCCCGAGGGCTCGTCCGCAAGCAGGATTCGCGGCCGGTTGGTGAGGGCACGCGCCACCGCTACCCGCTGCTGCTCCCCTCCGGATAACTCGTTCGGGCGGTGGTGCATCCGATCGGCCAGGCCCACCTCCACCAGCAGCGCCTCGGCCCTCCTCCGAGCCTCCTTTGCCTCCACGCCGGCGATCAGGGCCGGCATCATGACGTTCTCCAGAGCTGTAAACTCGGGCAGGAGATGGTGAAACTGGAACACAAATCCGGCGGTGCGATTGCGAAAAGCCGCCAGCCGATGATCGTCCATCCGGAAAACGTTCACCCCGTCCAGGTACACCGTGCCGGAGGTAGGGCGGTCGAGCGCCCCGAGGATATGGAGCAGCGTGCTCTTGCCGACTCCGGAGGGACCGACAATGGACACAATCTCCCCCCGGCGCACCGCCAGATCGATGCCCTTCAGCACATGGAGGCGCTGGTCCCGACCCGTCGGGTAGTACTTGTGGATACCGCGCGCAGAAAGGATGAATTCGTCCTTCTCAGCCATGCCTCACTCGTACCGAATCGCCGCCACCGGATCGAGCCTGGCCGCTTTCCACGATGGATAAAGGGTGGCCACGAAGGAAAGGGCCATGGCTGCCAGGGCTACCATCACGAAGTCCAGGGGGCGCATGTACACTGGCAGCTTGTTGATAATGTAAATATCCGCTGGCAGACTGAACCACTCGAACTTCAACTGGGACCAGCACAGGACGTAGCCCGCCACGAGTCCCAAAGCCGTACCAATTGCTCCCGCCACCAGCCCCTCGAGCACGAAGATCCTCATGATGCTGCGAGAGGTCGCACCCATGGACTTCAGAATCCCAATGTCGCGGGTTTTTTCCATCACCACCATAATCAGGGAGCTCACGATGTTAAAGGCCGCCACCAGAATGATCAGACTGAGCACGATGAAAGCTGCCCATTTCTCAATCTGCATCCAAGCAAAAAGATTCTTGTTGAGCTGGAACCAGGTTAGCGTATGGAAGGGGTAACCCAACGTCGCGTTCAGATGGTCAGCCACCCACTTTACGTGCCTCAGCTCGTCGACGCGAATCTCCAAGCCCGTGATGCGGTCCCCCATCCGGAAAAGCCTCTGGGCCTGTTCCAGGGACATGTAGGCAAAGGTATCGTCGTACTCGTAGAGACCCGTTTCGAAATAGCCAGCCACGCGGCACTCGGTCATGGGAGGAATTTGCCCAAAGATGCCGGTGATCCCCGCCGGACTGACCAAAATGACCCGATCTCCGATCGAAACCCCCAACCGGTCCGCCAGATTAAAGCCCAGGACAATGCCGGGAAGCGGTCTTCCGTCCTCACCCGCCGGCTGCGGGCTGAAGTCCAGCTGCCCGTACACGATCTTTTTCGGGATATCCGTAACCTCTCCCAACGTCGTCGGGTCGGTCCCTTTCACGATGAGCCCTTCGATGCTCGAGCTGGAACGAATCATCGCCTTCTCGTAGATATAGGGCGACACGCCCACCACATGCGGCACCTGGCGTACCTTTTCAGCCACCTCGCGCCAGTTCTCGATACCTTGGTCGTGAAAGGTCCGGAGACGGATGTGCGCGTCGAATCCGATGATGCGGGAGCGCACTTCCCGCTCGAACCCGTTCATCACGGAGAGGACGATCACCAGCGCAGCCGTACCGATCATGATGCCGATGATGGAGAAGTAGGCAATGAGGGAGATGAACCCCGTCTTCCTTCGGGTGCGCAAATAGCGTTTGGCGATGAAGAACTCGAACATCATGGCTTTTCCGGCCGCATTTGGGGGAAGAAAATCACGTCACGAATGGACGGCTGGTTGGTGAGCAGCATCACCAGCCGGTCCACCCCGATCCCGAGGCCTGCCGTCGGGGGCATGCCGTATTCCAGGGCGCGCAGGAAATCCTCGTCCAGAACGTGGGCCTCTTCGTCGCCCCGCTCGCGCAGTTCCATCTGTCGCTCGAACCGTTCGCGCTGGTCCAGCGGATCGTTCAGCTCCGAGAAGGCGTTGCCGATCTCGTGACCGGCCACGAAGGGCTCAAAGCGCTCCACCAGTTCCGGGTCGTCGCGATGGCGCTTGGCAAGAGGAGAAAGCTCCAGCGGATAATCGATCACGAAGGTTGGTTGGATCAGGGTCGGCTCCACCTTCTCCTTGAAGATCTCGTCCAACAGCTTGCCCTTGTCCCACCACTCCTCTATCTCCAGGCCGAGATCCCGGGCGGCCTGGCGTACCTCCTCCTCCGACTTCCCTTTCAGCCAGTAGCCGGTGACCTCCTGAATGGCTTCGAAGTAGCGTTTGCGGGCCCACGGCGGATTCAGGCGAATCCTCTGGCCCTGGTATTCGATCTCGAGGGTTCCAAGCACCTCCTCGGCGATGTAGGGGATCATCTCCTCGACGAGATCCATCATGAAGTTGTAATCCTCGTAGGCGACGTAAAGCTCCATCATCGTGAACTCGGGGTTGTGAAAGCGATCGATCCCCTCGTTGCGAAAGTCCTTGGAGATCTCGTACACCCCTTCGAAGCCACCCACGATGAGGCGTTTCAGGTAGAGCTCGTCCGCAATGCGCAGGTAAAGGTCGATGTCCAGCGCATTGTGATGGGTGATGAAGGGCCTGGCCGAAGCCCCACCGTAGATGGGCTGCAGAACCGGGGTCTCCACCTCAATATAGCCTTTTCCGTCGAGGAAGCGGCGCATGGCGCTGATGATCCGCGAGCGCTTGATGAAAACCTCGCGCACTCCGGGATTGACGACGAGGTCCACGTAGCGCTGACGATAGCGCAACTCCACGTCGGAGAACGGGTCATAGACTTCGCGCCTGCCGTTCACCACGCGCTCCTTGACCACCGGCAACGGACGCAGGTTCTTGGCCAGGAGCTCAATCTGCTGGGCCTTGACCGTGATTTCGCCGGTCCGCGTACGGAAGACCTCGCCCTCTACGCCGAGAAAATCGCCGATATCCAGCAAGCGGAAAAGCTCGTAGCGGTCTTCGCCGACCTCGTCCACGCGCACGTAGATCTGGATGCGGCCGGAGGCATCGGCGATGTGGGCGAAGCTGGCCTTGCCGTGCTCTCGCTTGGACATCATCCGGCCCGCCACGCGGACCTGCCGCCCCTCCAGCTGCTCGAACTGATCCAGGATCTCCCGGGCGCGGTGGCTGCGCCGGAAGGCATAGGGATACGGATTGATCCCCATCTGCCGCAAGCGGGAGAGTTTCTCCCGCCGGATCCGCATGAGCTCGTTCAGTTCCTGCTCGTACTCCGCTCTCACTGACGCTGGCACTGCCATGACCTTTCTGTTCTCCCTTAAGCTATCAGCTATCCCTGTTCCCGTGTGTCTGGTCTTTCCGCTCCCTCGGATTGCCCTCCATCATCCACGTACACGCGAGGCACGCGTTTCGACACCCAGCAGGTAATCTCGTAGGGGATGGTGTTCAGCTTCTCGCACAGGGAGCGCACGCTGATTTCTTCCTGGCCTTGCCGCCCGAAGAGGATGGCTTCGTCGCCCACCTGCACAGGACCGTTCGGTCCCACGTCCACCAGGATCTGATCCATACACACGCGCCCCACCACCGGGTAGCGACGGCCGCCGATCAACACTTCGCCGCGATTGGAGAGCAGCCGGTTGTAGCCATCGGCATATCCGACTGGCAGGGTGGCAATGCGTGTCGGCCGGTCCGTGACGAACGTCCGCCCGTAGCTCAGGGGAGTGCCGGCAGGCACGTCCTTCACAAATGCCACCCGGGTTTTGAAGGTCATCGCCGGGCGCAGCGGGATGGACTCGCTGGTCTCGGTGCTCGGATAGTAGCCGTACAGGGATACCCCCGGGCGCACCAGGTCGAAGTACGCCTCCGGGAGATCCAAGATGGCCCCGCTGTTGGCCGCGTGCCGCAACAGGCCCCGAATACCGATCTGTTCCAGGCGCTGAAGCACCCGGCCAAAACGGGCCAGCTGCTCGCGGGCGAAGCTCTTGTCCCTCTCGTCCGCCGTCGCAAGGTGCGTGTAGATGCCCTCTACGGCAATGCCCGGCGTACGACAAGCCTCCTGAATAAACGGCACGGCCTGCTCCCACCCGACCCCTACCCTTCCCATCCCCGTATCCACCTTGATGTGCACCCGGGCCGTCGAGCCCCGAGCCCTCGCCTCCGTTGCCAAGGCCTCTA